>JAHEDL010000048.1 GCA_024641255.1 Pseudorhodobacter sp. | reverse complement strand
CGATTGACAAGGCCGATGTCGGTGCCAACCTGACCACGCTATTGACTGAAATCGAACCGGCGATCGCAGCGACCCCGCTGGAAGGCGAACGGTCGTCGAAGAACCACCATTTCGTCGAGGCTGTTGCCGAAACCAACGTGCGCCTTGCGGTTGCCGCGATCACCGAAAAAAGTGCCGTGCTGAAAGAACTGGTCGATGCGGGCGCCCTCAAAGTGGTTGGCGCGCTTTACGATATCGAAACCGGTAAAGTTACCTTCCTCGCCTGAAGTCGCCTTTATACAGCCCGGATGACCCGATCCGGGCTGTATTCGCCAATTCTGCACGACCGCCCGCACAGCCGATTTGCGCAGACTCTCATGTTGCAGTGGCGACGCTGCCTCGCCCCGCCAAGCCGCCCCACACATAGCCAAAACCTAAGCACTTACGCCTGCATGTTTAGTGAAAAGCTAATCAAAGCTGCAGGAAAACATTATTTTCCCAAGCCCGGCTCTGCGCTAGATCAGCGGCTACACCGCAGCAAGATTGGCTGCTAAGCTTCAGAAAACCCAATATAAGGACGTCGACATGCCAACCGAAATCGTCGATACGCTGATCATCGGCGGCGGCCAGGCAGGGCTTGCCATGAGCGAACACCTCAGCAAACGCGGCGTGTCGCATCTTGTTGTGGAGCGCAACCGCATTGCCGAACGCTGGCGGTCCGAACGCTGGGATTCGCTGGTTGCCAATGGCCCGGCCTGGCATGATCGGTTTCCGACCCTGAACTTCGACGACATTTCTCCCGACAGCTTTGCGCATCGTGACCGCATCGTTGCCTATTTCGAAGCCTTCGCCAAACATATCAACGCCCCGATCCGCTGCGGGGTAGAGGTGACCTCGGTCACGCCGAAGGCCGACGGCACCGGCTACCACGTCGAAACCAGCACCGGGCAGATCGAAGCGCGCAACGTCGTGGCCGCCACCGGGCCGTTTCAACGCCCGATCATCCCCACCGTGGTGCCCGAAAGCAGCGGCATCGTGCAGATGCACTCCAACGCCTACCGCAACCCGGGCCAATTGCCCGAAGGCGCGGTGCTGGTGGTTGGTGCCGGGTCATCCGGCGCGCAGATTGCCGACGAATTGGTGCGCGCGGGCAAGCGGGTGTATCTGTCGGTCGGTCCGCATGATCGGCCGCCGCGCGCCTATCGTGGCCACGATTTCGTCTGGTGGCTGGGCAAGCTGGGCATGTGGGACGCCAAGACCCGCGAACCGGGGATGGAACATGTGACGATCGCCGTCAGCGGGGCGCGGGGCGGTCACACCGTTGATTTCCGCGATCTTGCGGCCAGCGGCATCACTTTGGTTGGCCGCGCCGAAACCTTTGCCGATGGCGTGATGCAGTTCCGCCCCGACCTTGCGCGCAACATCGCCCTTGGCGATGCGAACTACCTGTCGGTTCTGGACGCCGCCGATGCCTATATTGCCAAAGAGGGCCTTGATCTGCCGCCAGAGCCTGACGCGCGCAAAATCGGCCCCGACCCAGATTGCGTGACCAACCCGTTGTTGCAGCTAAACCTTGCGGATGCTGGCGTCACCTCGATCATCTGGGCCACCGGCTTTGCGCTGGATTTCAGCTGGCTGAAGGTGGATGCGTTTGATGAATTGGGGCGTCCGGCGCATGACCGCGGCGTGTCTAAAGTGCCGGGGATGTATTTCCTTGGTCTTGCTTGGCTTTCCCGCCGCGCCTCGCCCTTCATCTGGGGCGTCTGGCACGACGCCGACTATCTGGCAGGCCATATCGCCGCGCGCGGCTAATCCTACCACATCGCCGCAGCGCAACCCGCTGCGGCGATATCGGGCCTTACCCAACTTTGGCGTTTCAGGGCCGAAGGATCGGGGTGCAGTAATAGCTGGATGGATTGGTCGGGTCGATCTTGACGTAGGACCATTTCACCGACTTGGCCTCTGCCGCAGCCGGAAGCAAGACAGGCGCAACCAACAGCGCCGCAGCGATAGCGCAGATAAAAGATTTCACATCAAACTCCTTGTTCGGCATTGGGTGGCTGTGCTGTCGCACATGCCACCACCCTGCCGACAACAAGCCTGCCTGAAAACCTACGAAGGTCTGGTCAGTTGCCCCCGAACGTCTGCCCCAAACGCTGCCTAAGCTCGCCTGCCATCCGCGACAGCAATGCCATCGGCCGAAGAAAGCCGCGCGCTATCGGTCGGCTGATGAAATTGCGCCTGCGCCCGACCGGCATGCTTGGATGCATAAAGTGCGGCGTCCGCGTCACTTAGCATCCGCTCTGGCTCTGGCGCCGCATAGCGCGTTGAAATCGTCAACCCGATCGAGGCTGAAATCGCGCAGCGTTGCCCCTCGAAGTTGATCGGCGTGCTTAACCTGTCAATGATGCGCTGCGCGATCTGCGCAAGCCGCGCGGTATCGGAAAGCCCTGGCAGCACCACCACAAATTCGTCACCGCCAATCCGCGCCACCAGATCGCTGGCGCGGGTTTCGATGGTCAAAGATTTTGCAACCTCGCGCAAAACTGTGTCACCCGCGGCATGGCCAAATGTATCGTTGACCTGCTTGAAATAGTCCAAGTCGATATGCATCAGGCCAAAGTCAATGCCCTGCGCAATCAACTGCGGCAAGCGCAACTCCAGCGCGCGGCGGTTGCGCAACCCGGTCAGCGCATCGGTAATCGCCTGTTCTTCCGCGACGGTCTTCGCCCCTTCCAGCCGCAGGTTCACCCGCCGCAGTTCTTGCATCACGGCTGTTTTCACCTCGACCAGATACAGCATTTCAACCGCAAGGTCGGTCACGGCGAAATCAGAGTCGGTCAGACTATACTGGCGCACCGCCTCGATGATGCCGATCCCAAACGACAGGTTGATCAGCATGCCACCATCGGTTGCCATCGCCAGGCCGCGCAAATTGCCGCCGTCAATGCGCAACGTAAGTTGCAGCCGTTGCCCGGCGCGGGGGCGCAATTGGGCCATTCCGGTGATCCCCGCCGGACGGCGCACCGAAAAATGTCGAAAGAAATCCTGCCCCAGCGGCACTTGGCCACCGATGATCTTGGCCAAAGTCGGCCCGATCCCGGTGATGCGCCCGTCGTCGTTCAGCGCAAGATACATCGGCATCAGGCGCGACAGGCTTGCATGGTCCAATCCAACCATCTTAGCCCCCCGGCATCGCAAGTTCGAACCGCCGCCCCGCGCTATGCGCATGGTCCAGCAGATGCACCGTCACCACTTCGCGGCCATCGTCGATGCCGCCATGATCCAGCAGCACCAGCGCGCCGTAATCATCCGCCATCGCCCGCAGCAGGCCCACAACCACATGGCCAATGCCCGGCACCAATTGCGACACCCGCAGCAAAAACCGGCCATCCGCCAGATCTTCCAACGCAAACTCTGGCACATCCAAATCCGGCAGGCCAAGGCGGCCATGTTCGGGCAGATCTTCCATCGAATGCAAAAACTCGACAAAATTCACCCCGCCAAAGCGCAGCAGCCGCCGCAGCCCTTCTAGGTTCGGGTGCGACACCAGATAGGTGCCCAGATCTTCCAGCACGGTTTCGCGCGACCGCGCCAATTGCTTGGCGGCTGCGGCCACCACGGCATGAGTCAAACCATCGTCATAGCGCAGCAGCGGTTCAAAGTTGTCAAAACCAAGCCCTGCCGCGCTAGCAATGCTTTGCCAGGCGCAGGCACCATAGGTGTCGCGCAAAAAGCACTGAATCGAACGGTTGATCAGCCCATGCATGACGGCGCTCGTACCAAAAGGTCAAACATCAGACTAGTTTCACCTCGTTAAGATTTACCGAAGAACTCATGGCAGCATCAACATGTCGGTTTGGCCCGCCCGCAGCAGATTGAACGGCGCGGCTTGCACCGCTGGCGCCGCACGTTGCAACGCCGCCAAAAGCGCCGCACCTTCGGCTTGCTCTGGCAAAAAGCCATTGCTGCTGGAAATGCCGTGTTGCACCAAGTTGCCCGCGTCTAGTGTAAGGCCGCTATAGCTCATGAAGCCATCCGCGTTGCTGATCACCATCAGCGCCTCTTCGCCGGGCGCATCCGTCCACAAATCGGCCACCACCATGGCACAGGCGCGCGGACCAGCAGGCAAAATCACCTGACAGCTTGCCAGCCAGTAAGATAGCAGCGCAGGGTCTGCCGCCGCCAACATCGCATCCCGCGTGGCGGTTGCCGTTGCGGGTTGCAGCGGCAAAATCGCCACCAGATCCGCGCGCAGCTTTCCGGCGTCCGCTTCGGGTTCAACCGGATCGCCGGCCAGCGCCGCCGCCAAAGCCTCTTGCCCCGGCAGCTTTGCCCGCGCCTCCAGGTCTGCCCGCGCGGCAGCGCCAGCAAGGCCCCATTGTGAAATCGTGTAAAGCTCCAGGTCTTTCACATCGCCACTGGCATCAAAGCGCGCAATCTGGCTGCGCGTCGAAATCGCCTCTGGGCTGATCACGCCCAACCACAGCGCCGCCGACCCGATCAGCCCCAAGGCCATCGTCACATTCGCAGACCGTATCCGCGCCCGCCAATTGCCGCGCAGCACCGCCGCCGCGTAGAAACCGCCATAGCCCAAGGCCAATGCCGCCATCCATGCCCCGAACAACCGCCCCGGCGTCCAGCCATACTGCCCCACCCGCAGCCAAAGCGCCCAAGCGGCCAGTGCCGCCGGAACCACCAGCACCAGCGCAAGCGCCTGCGCCGCGCGCGCGCCCAAACCGGCAGCCACCGCCTGACCATCCTCTTGATCAACCGCCGCCGACACCAGCGTTACCGCCGCCGCCACCATCGCAAGCAACGTCGCCGCCGAAGACAGCCCGCCAAACAGCCCCGAAAGCCCGCGCAACGGCAGCGCCGCCACAAACACCACCAGCACCACCAAGACCGGCAGCACCAGCAGCCGCAGCAGTCGCAAGATCAGATAGGGCGAAACATAGTCGGACAGTTCGTTCACCACCGCCAGCGCCAAGCCAAAGGTCATGCCGGTGAGCAGAAACGGCACCACCGGAAACGCCAGCAAATCGGTGATCAGCGTCAGGCCAATCAGCGCAAACAGCGCGTCCGACAGCAAAATCATGCCCCAAACCACGCCAACGAACACAAACGCCAGCGACAGGCGCACAAACATGCCCCAAGCATGGGTAAACAGGCTGGAGTAATCGCGCCACCCTGCCCCCGCAGCCGCCATCACGAAAGGCATCGGCAGGGTTGCCAGTACAAAGGCCGCCGCCAAGGGAAAGGCGCCAAACTCGGTCACGCTGGCATAGCGCAGCCCTGCCACGCTTAGCAGCGCCGCAACCAGCGCGCCCAACAGCGCCGACGCCAAGGCCGCCCGCAAAAGCCGCATCGGCCCCGCCATCGACAGCGCGCCAGCAAAGAACACCACCGCAAACCCGGAAAGCGCCAGCGTCAGGCGTTCGGCAAGCAGGGCCTCGTCAATAACCTTGGCCAAAAGATAAAAGCTAAGCCCCGCCAGCGCGCCCAAAAGCGCCATGCCGATGCGTTGCTGAACGGTCGGGGCCATGCCCTACTCCTTATTTTAACTTGGTTGGTGTAGGGTCAAACACCTGCAAAGCAAAGCAAAACTAACGCCCAAAGGGCTTTGATCGCCAATGCGCACCGCCGCATATACCGTGGCACATGTGTCAGAGGATTTGTGCAAGCCCACAAAATCATTGGTATACCAAACCGCCACTTTACCCCGATAAAGCGCAATTTCGCGGCTTAGCGCAAATAAAAAAGGCCAGCACCCTACGGCACTGGCCCCAAATCTTGCGGCACCCAATCAGAAATCGGTCGGCGCGCCACCCTCTTGTTTGCGCTTTGCAACAAAACGGCGCAGCTCTTCTTGATGATCGCCGTTCATTGCCGGTGCCTCGAACTCGGCCAGGATCTGCTTGTATATCCGGTGCGCCCGCTCTGGGGTCCATACCGCGCCGTCCTGGTTCCACGCTTCGAAATTGCGCCAATCCGACACAATCGGCGCATAAAACGCGTTGGCATAGCGGTCTTGCGTGTGCTGGCAACCAAAGTAATGCCCGCCGGGACCGACCTGTTTGATGGTGTCAAACGCCAGATCATCCGGCGTGGTCGCCACAATGCTGCTTTCGAAATAGCGCTGAATCATCTGCAAGACTTCGCAGTCCA
>JAHEDL010000046.1 GCA_024641255.1 Pseudorhodobacter sp. | reverse complement strand
AACTGGCCCGTCAGGTGGCTATCGCGCACGGCGCGTTGCGGCGTGCTGCCGCATAGGGACCCTTAAAAATGACAAAACAGTTGCGGATACCCGCCGACCGTCAAATCAATGCCCAAGTTGTAACTAGCGGCACAGAAACAGCACTGATCATGCGCCTGTCGGGCGAGGCCTTCGGCATTGCAGTGGGACTTGTTCATGAAATTATGGACCCAATTCCCGTTACAAAAGTACCGAATGCACCTGCTTTTGCTTCTGGCTTGATCAATGTACGCGGCGCCGTTGTGCCAGTGGTTGATGTGCGGGAGCGGCTTCGTATGGCACCCACTTTGCCCGGATCGGCCGCGCGCATCGTGGTGCTGGATGTTGAAATTGACGCCAAGTTGACGCGGCTGGCTATTCTTGCAGATGCCGTTGAAGAGGTCATTGATATTGAAACATCATATACCGAGCCAGTTCCCGATATGGGCGCCCCTTGGCCAGAGGCATATGTGCGCGGCGTTGCCCGCAATCGCGGTAGCATTGTCGTGCTTTTAAATCCCGAAACCCTGTTCCGCCCAGACGGCGGCCGTTCGAGCAATTCCGAGTCAAGGACTTAGCCATGCGTATGACGATTAAGACTAAACTCGCCGGCACTTTCACTGTTATATTGTTGATGCTGGCGGTCATGGTGTATTTTGCAATCACCAGCCTTGCCGCATCCAACGCAAGCCTGAACCAGCTTGTCACCAAGAACGCGCAGCAGGTTTTGTTGGCCGGTGATTTAAAGCAGGCCATGTTGGATGCAGACTCATTAATTCTGCTGCATGTGGCCGCGCGCGACGCAGCGGACATGACCGCAGTTGAAACTGAAATTGAAGCCAAGCGCATATTTATTACCGAGACTATTCAGAAAATTAGGAATCTTTCTGACGCCGAGGCTTTGCAGTTGTTGGATCAGGCTGAAGCGTTACGAGCAGAAATCTTGCCGCTGCGTGAAGAGGCAATTCGGCTGTCACGTTTGAATTCCAAGTCCCGCGCGAAGGAAATTTCGGCAAAAGAAATTGAACCTTTGCGTGAAGAAATGGTTAAATCATTTAATGTGCTTGATGCCAGCCTCGATCCTGTAGCACTGAATACGCCTGCACTTCGCAACTTGCTGCAAGAACTTGATTCCGAATTGTTGACCGTGATCAATGGGCTGAACGAAATGCTTCTTGCTGATGCCGACGCTGAAATTTCTGCACAACATAAAGACTATGAAACGACTTTGACGGTGATCGCCGAATTGCGCGGCAAATTGGACGCTGCTTTTGGTGTCACACATGAATCTGAACGCGCCCAAATGGATCAGGTGATTGATCGGTTGCTAGAAGCTATTGCTCGCAGTGCCGATCTGGCCGCGCAAAATGCGGAAAATCACGCTTTGAATTTGGCAAATGGAGAGATGCACCAGAAGACTCTTGCCGAGATTGCATTGGTAGATCAACTGGTCACAAAAAACGGTGCGTCAATGGATGCTGCCATGCTCGCATCTACTGATAGCTATCACAATGCGCGCGTTATGCTAATTGTGATAGCCGCTGTTGCTATTATTGGCGGGATGATCAGCGCGGTATGGCTTTCTGCTTCGGTTAGTAAAGGTCTGGGCAGTGCTGTCGAAGTGGCTCGTAAGGTGGCTCAGGGTGATCTGTCGGTTGACGCGGATTGGAAATCGCGTGACGAGATTGGCGATCTGATCACTGCTTTGAACCAGATGATGACAGCCTTGCGTGGCATGACTTCGGTGGCACAAAGCATCAGCAAAGGCGATCTGACTGTCAACATCGAACGTCGGTCGGACGCCGACACGCTTGGCATTGCGCTGGAAGAAATGTTGGTCAAGCTTCGTGATGTGGTTGCGAACATGAATGTTTCTTCAAATTCGGTTGCGTCTGGCGCGCATGCCATGAATCTAACCGCGGATGAACTTAGCGATGGGGCGACCGAACAGGCCGCCGCAGCAATGCAGGCAAGTTCTGCGATGGAACAGATGACGGCTAACATTCGGCAAAGCGCTGAAAATGCAGCACAAACCGAAAAGATCGCCACGCAATCGGCAGCCCAGGCCACCGACAGCGGTAAGGCCGTGACCGAAGCGATGCGCGCCATGAAAACGATTGCCGACAAAATCACGATTATTCAAGAAATTGCCCGGCAGACCGATTTGCTGGCTTTGAACGCCGCAGTCGAAGCTGCACGGGCAGGGCAGCATGGAAAAGGCTTTGCCGTGGTAGCGTCTGAGGTTCGTAAGTTGGCGGAACGAAGCCAGCAAGCTGCGGGCGAAATCAACGAACTTTCTGGAAAGACTGTCGAAGTTAGCCAGCACGCGGGCGAGATGCTTGAAACCCTTGTGCCTAATATTCAGCGCACGGCAGACTTGGTGAAAGAAATTTCGGCCGCAATGCGCGAGCAGAACACTGGGGCTGACCAAATTAACCAAGCTATTCGCCAATTGGATGTGGTTATTCAGCGCAACAGTGCCGCGTCGACAGAGGCTGCGTCAGTATCGCAGGGTCTCGCGTCGCAATCTGAGCAATTGCATGGCGTTATCAGCTTCTTCAAACTTGACGATGATTATTCGATCCAACAATCGCGCGAGTCGTCACCAAAGCCGCAGCGGCATGGAGCGGTAAAAGCACGGCCAACGGCGACGCGATCTGCCCCAATTCAGGTTCGGATGAGCACCGGACGTGAGGCTTCCAACGGGCAATACGCCAGCGCTGCTCGAAATGGGCATAACAAGGGAACCATGTTGGATCTTAGCATGGATACGCTGTCTGACGCGGATTTCGAACGCTATTGATCAAAGCGCGGGATCCGATTTGCGTCGCTTCCCGCCCATGCGACTGGAAAATTACCATGCAGCACTATGAGCTTACTGGTCCGTCCGTTGAGACGGAGGCTAGGTTCGATGTGGCGTCTGGCGACCTGTCTGTTGGGCAAGGCGTAGACCCGCATCAAGACGATAATATCTCCGGCGAAAGGCGCTTGGGGTCGACCTATGTCACTTTCGACTTGGGTAGCCAAACCTTTGCCGCTGATGTCGCTGACGTTCGCGAGATTTTGGACATTCAGCCCATATCCCCTTTGCCAAATGCGCCGCTTGATCTTTTAGGTATGATCGATCTGCGGGGTGAAGGGCTAGCGGTTATGAATCTGCTAGATCGCTTGCGAATGCACAGTACGTCAGATGAGACGGCGAAGAGAATTATCGTTCTGGATCTTGGCGGGAGCGAACCCTGGTCTTTTGGGGTTGTCGCGGACCGTGTGCGCAACGTGGTCGAAATTCAGGATTGCGACATTGATACGGCGCCGGCTGTGCCGGGTACTTGGGACGCCTCGGCGCTGGATGGGGTGACACGGATTGAAGGACAGTTGGTTTATTTGCTTTCGTTGGCGCGCTTGCTTGGCAGCGACCTACCTGGCCGGTTCGAATTTGACTGAGTGTATTGTCGGGCAGTAGAAAATTGAAAAGCGGCAGCGCAAATCAAATAAAAGAGGCATTGCAATTCGTATATGGTCAAGAGCCACGGATGCAAATAAAGTCGGCAGACGCTGTTTCTCTTACGGCTTTGGTCCGGCGCCTGTCGGGAATTTCGATCAATCCTGATAATATGGGCTTTCTTGAATTGCGCCTAAGCCGTCGGATGCGTGAATTGCAGATACGCGATTTTAACGGCTATCGGTCGATTCTTGTTGGGCCGGATGGCACGGCAGAAGCAAATCATTTGGTTGAAATGCTGGCAACGCACACCACCAGCTTTTTTCGGGAAAATACGCATTACGAATGGATGCGGGCGCACGGCCTTCCCGAACTTTTCGCGGCGGGGGCGGGGAAGGAATACCCCCTATCGCTTTGGAGTGCAGCTTGTTCGCTTGGCTCTGAATTGTGGAGCGCCGCGATGATCGTTGATCAATTTGCGCAAGAGCGGCGGGGGGGAGTGCTTTGGAAGGCAACGGGCACTGATATTTCGCGCCGTGTGCTGCGGCGCGCAGCCAGTGCGACCTTCACGGAAGCAGAGCTTGCTGGTTTGCCGGACGATTATCGCCGCCGCTATATGATGCGGTCGCGGCGCAGTGTCGCAAACGCTGAACAGGCCTTGTTTCGGGTTGTGCCGGAACTGCGTAGCCAGACCAGATTTTCCAGCTTAAACCTCATTCGCCCAAGTCCTGATTTTCAACTTAACGCTGATATTATTTTCTTGCGAAACGTTTTGATATATTTTGAACCTGCGGACCAAATCGCGGCACTTGGCACAGTTTTGCGACGGTTAAGGCTCGGTGGGTTTCTCATGACCGGCCATTCCGAAGCCCTTATGGAAACCCCAAAGGGTATGACGCAGGTTGCTCCCTCTATCTATCGAAAGGAGGGTGGCTAATATGCCAGCCCCGAGCGCCCGCGCTGAACAACCGGCCTACCGCGTGCTCATCGTTGATGACAGCGCCGTTGTTCGACAGGCTTTGCGTGAAATTATTGAATCTGATCCGAGTTTAGAAGT
Source organism: Pseudorhodobacter sp. (assembly GCA_024641255.1). Taxonomy (GTDB): domain Bacteria; phylum Pseudomonadota; class Alphaproteobacteria; order Rhodobacterales; family Rhodobacteraceae; genus Cypionkella. The sequence continues at coordinate 1,636 of JAHEDL010000046.1, read as the reverse complement.
TATGGGCGCCGTTGGGGATCCTTATGCTGCTGCGCAAAAGATTCGTCACGAAACGCCGGACGCTATTATTCTGGACTTGGAAATGCCCAAGATGGACGGCCTGACCTTTCTGCGAAAGTTGATGGCGCAACATCCCTTACCCGTGGTCGTTTGCTCGTCTCACGCCAGCGCCAATTCTGAAATTTTGGTTAAGGCCAGACTTGCTGGCGCAGTCGATGTCATCTGTAAACCACAGATGGCTGCAAGGGACTTTTTTGACGCGCAGCGAACAGCGATTTGCAATGCTTTGCGGAGCGCTGCACAGGCGAAAGTGAAAGGTGCTAGTTTCACAAAGTCTGAACCAAAACTGACTGCCGACGTGATGGTCAGACCGCCAAAGCCGGGCGCGGCGCCGAAGTCTTCGGTAACGGTTATCGCCGTTGGTGCTTCAACCGGCGGAACAGATGCGTTGCGTGTGTTCTTGCAAGCCATGCCCGTTGATTGCCCGCCGATTGCTGTTGTGCAGCACATGCCAAAGGATTTCACCAGCGGATTTGCAAAGACCTTGAATGACATCTGTACGATTCAGGTCAAAGAAGCAAAAAACAACGATATTTTGCAACGTGGTCAGGCGCTTATTGCGCCCGGAAACGTGCACATGATGCTGAAAGCTGTAGGCTCTCGATTGGGGGTTGAAGTGCGCGACGGCCCGTTAGTGTCGCGCCATCGCCCTTCTGTGGATGTCCTTTTTCGCTCTGCCGCGCGCACAGTTGGCGAGCATGGGATTGGCATTATCATGACCGGCATGGGTGATGATGGCGCGCGCGGGCTAAAGGAAATGCGCGACGTGGGTGCCCGAACCTTAGGGCAAGACGAAGCGACTTGCATCGTTTACGGTATGCCAAAAGCCGCCAAAGCCTATGGCGCGGTTGAAGAAGAACTGCCGCTAACGCGTCTTGCTACGGCCGCGTTGCGGTTCGGTCAATCTGCCTGCTGAGCCTGCCCGGTGTCAGGCAGTTTGGCCTGCAACATGTCGCGCCGCCGCAGCCGAGGCAGCGCGACATGCAGGCTCCAACGCTATTTTTTGCAACAGACCAACGGCGAGAGCGCCAATAAAGGCGTCGCCTGCACCATGAGAACTGACCACTTTCACCTTTTCAGCAGGAAGTTGAAACGCGTCATCATTTGCCGTCCAGGCCGCCAACCCCTGCGAGCCAGCAGTCACGATCACCGTTTCAAACTGCGCTGCCAATTTTTTGGCGGCATCGGCGGCACTGTGTAGGCAGCACACTTGATCGGCGCCCATCATTTCTGCCTCGACAGAGTTCACCACCAAGATATCAATCAAAGACTTGAATTCACGCGAGATTTCACGAAATGGCGCTGCGTTTAGCAGGGTTGGAATGCCCCGGCGGCGCGCTTCGGTCGCCGCTGCAAGGTTAACCGCTTCGGGAATTTCGTTTTGCAAAACAAGCAGGCCAACGTCGTGCCAGAGGTCTGGCTGCACAAGACGCGCTGGTTCAATCTGCAGATTGGCACCCGAAACAATGGTTGCAGCGTAATCGCCCGCAGCATCCATAATCGCGACGCTCATCCCCGACCCTACGTTCGAAACCTCGACGACGTGTTGGTGGTCAACGCCTGCTTGCGATAGGCC
>JAHEDL010000043.1:4446-6167 GCA_024641255.1 Pseudorhodobacter sp. | reverse complement strand
GCGGTGCGGTGGCGGATCCACTGCCGCGCCACGAACACCGGAAGTTTGACGTGCAGCTTGACTTCGCACATCTCGAACGGGGTCGAATGCCAGTGCCGCATCAGATAGCGGATCAGGCCTTCGTCATTCTGCACATGCTTGGTGCCAGCGCCGTAAGACACGCGGGCAGCCTGCACGATGGCAGAATCGTCGCCCATATAGTCGATGACCCGCACCAGACCGTGATCAAGCACCTCATGCGCGCGGTAAAGATGCGCCTCCATCCCTTCGGAGACCGCGCGCAGGGTTGGCCGGGGCGTGGCGCGAGCGGCTTCGATCTCTGCGAGTTGGTCAGGGGTCAGCGACATCGGAACAGCCTTTCACGCGGGATGAGTCGCGCGGGACTTTATAGCGGATGCCAGTCGGGGTCACGGTCAGTTGTGATGCGACTGTGGCACACTGCGCAGTGCGGAAAGCCGCATCGGGAATCAACTTTGACTTTCAACGGCTTTCGCGGCAAAGTTCACGCCAGTTCATTTAAGACAAAATACCATTGCGAGGATTACCCCCGTGTTTAAACCCGTTGCGCTTGCGTTTGTGTCAAGCCTGTTGCTGTCAGCCTGCGGTGGCAATCCGTTTATCGATACGCCGGTTGATCCGACGGACCCAACCGACCCGAAAGCGCCGGTGTCGGTTGACCCCAAGGTTGCGGTGGATCTGCGGGCAATTTCCTATGACCCAAGCGGTGGCGGCGCGCTTCGTGTGGACATGGACGGGCTGGTCGGTTCGGCAAAGAATGTAGAGTTTGTGCGCGACGCCAGTCGCGATATTGAGGGATATCAGGCCTTTACCTACCAAGAACGGCGCACCCAGCGGTCTTATATCGCGCTGGTGGCGGATAACCCTGCGGCGACCGGACGATCGACACTGCGCGCGGCGGCGGTGTCGGATGGCGGGCAATTCAACCGGCATTTCGGTGGCGGCACCTTTGCGCGGATTGACCTGTATTCGGCGCCAACCGGGCAGTTCAGCTATGCGGGCACCTATGCGGGCGTGTTCGCGCCCGGCGATGCCAGCAGCGATTTACCCGATGGGTTGGTGGCCAATAACCCCTATCGCGTGCAGGGCGATGCGCTGATCAACGCCAATTTCATCAACAGCAAAGTCGATGGCGGCGTTGATAACCGCTGGCTGCTGGATGCTGCAGGCGACCGGATCGACCTGAACGCAGACGGCTTGGTCAATGACGAAGACAAGCTGGCGGCCATCACTTTCCCGATGATGGACATTACCGCCAACGGCCAGTTTCTGGGTGATGTCGAATTTTCGGCCGCGCCAAATACGCCGCCCGGTAGCACCGTGATCGGCAATGTAAACGGTGTGTTTGGTGGCTTGCAGGCCAGCGATGTGGCCGGGGCCTTGGTTATTCATCCGACCGGCAATGCCGGCATATGGGAGCATGGCGTGTTCAACCTGCCGCAATGCGGAACCGCCGGGGAATCGCCGCTGTGCAACCCCGGAGCGCCCTGATCGGCACGTTGCCGATGCGGCGGCGGGCGGCGGTTTGGGCCGCCGCCGCGGCCATGGCCGGGATGTTGGCAAGCCCGGGCCCAACCGCGGCGGAAACGGTGCGGCTGACGCTTGACCAAAGCCTGATCGTGGCGCGGCAAGCGTTGCTGGCGGGCAATGCACCCTTAGCGCGCGGCTTGGCGCAAGGGCTGTTGCAGGCCGACGCCAAAGAT
>JAHEDL010000043.1:0-4436 GCA_024641255.1 Pseudorhodobacter sp. | reverse complement strand
GCGCAAGACCCCTATGCGCTGCTGATCCTGTCGGCGGCGGAAACCGAACTGGGCAACCCGGTGGCGGGGCGGGCTGCGGGGCAAGCGGCATGGCGGGCCGCGCGGGGCGGCGGCGATGGGCTGCGCTATGACATCGCCCGTCACACCGCGCTTGCGGCGCTGCGCGGTGGCAACAGTCTGGTCGCGCGACTGTGGCTGCGCCGCGCGTTGGATGTAGCACCCGATGCCAAAGCCCGCGCCGATACCGTCACCGATTATCGCGACCTAAGCGCCCGCGCGCGGCTGCATTTTTCTGCCGAACTGTCGCTGACCCCGACCGACAACCTGAACGACGGCGCGTCCAGCAAATATCTGGCAATCGACGATTGGTTTGTGCTGGGCGCGCTTTCGGGGTCGGCGCAAGCGCTGTCGGGGCTGCGCAGCGACGCAAGTTTGCGGCTTAGCTATCGGCTGGCGGCAACCGCGCAGGCGCAGACCACGCTGGCGCTGCGGCTGATGACAAGCACGGCGCTGTTGTCGGCAGAGGCAAAGCGGCTGGCCCCCGACCTGCGCAGCGCCGATCTGAACAGCACAAAACTGGAAGGCAGCCTGACGCAGGATTTTTTGTGGCCAAATAGCCAGCAGCCGATCAGCGTCAGCCTTGCATTGGGCGAAGGTTGGACGGCGGGTGCGGTAGCGGGCCCCTATGCACGGTTGGAAGCCGCGACACCGCTGGTGCGGTCGGCCAAGTTTGGCCTGCTGCTGCGCGCCTCGGACGAACGGCACTGGCGGCGCGATGCGCAGATTGAGGCCACGGGGCTGGCGGTTGAAGGCCGCCATGCGTTGAAGGGCGGAACGCTGGGCTGGGGTGTTGCGCTGACCAATGTGTCGGGCAGTGCGATCAATCAGGACTATCAGCGCGCCATAGTGTCGATGGACTATCAAGTGGCGCGCGCGCTTGGGCCGGTCAAGCTTGCCGCTGGTGTAACCGCGGGTCTAAGCCAGTATGACAGCTATAGCCTGCTGGGCGCACAAGTGACCGATGGCCGCACCGACCGTCAGTTCGGCGTAACGTTGGATATGACGTTTCAAGATATCAGCGTGATGGGCTATGCGCCAAAGCTTGGCCTGTCGACGACGCAGACGAGGTCAAACATCAGCCGGTTTGAAGGCCATGGCGTGGATGTGACCTTTGGCTTTGAATCGCAGTTCTAGCCCCCTCGCCTTTTCGGGGCTGGCTGCTAGGGTGCGGGGCAACGCAAGGAGGCAAACATGACGATCCGTTATCTGCACACCATGGTCCGGGTGTTGGACCTTGAAACGTCCATGGCGTTCTATGGCCTGTTGGGTTTGGTTGAAATCAAGCGCTATACCAATGAAAAGGGCCGCTTTACGCTGGTGTATCTGGCGGCACCCGAACAGCCGGAATGCCCGGTAGAGCTGACCTATAATTGGGATGGCGATACCGGTCTGCCCAGCGATTCGCGGCATTTCGGGCATTTGGCCTATGAGGTGGACGATATCTATGCCACCTGCGCGCATCTGGCAGCACATGGCGTGGTGATCAACCGGCCACCGCGCGACGGCCATATGGCGTTTGTGCGCAGCCCCGACAACATATCGATCGAGCTGCTGCAAAAGGGCGAGGCGCTGCCAGCCGCAGAGCCTTGGGCCAGCATGGGCAACACCGGCCACTGGTAACGCGATCCGAAGGCGCGGCTGCCGCCGCACGCCATTTTAGCGCTTACGCGCAGCGCGCCTTCGGCGAGAGTATTTTCAGAAAGAGCAAATCAAAGGCTCCAGAGGCTGAAGGCGTCTGGGCCGATTGCCATTGTGCTGCGCAGGGTAAGCTGCGGCGCAGCGGCCAAGGCGGTGAGACCAAGGCTGGCAAGGCTGGCTTGGCCATCGCCGCCAATCAGCTTTCCGCCTTGATAAAGGGCCAGATCATCGACGAGTTTCGCGCGGATCAGCGATGCCGCCAGCGTGCCGCCGCCTTCGGACAGAACGCGGGTCAGGCCGCGAGCGGCGAGCGCCTGCAGGGCGGCGGTTGCATCAAGCTGGCCATCAATGCAGCGGGTTTCGATCAGGGTCGCGCCGGTTTCGGCCCAAGCCAGTCGCGCGGCGGCGGGGGCATCGGGGCCGTGCAGCAGCCAGACCGGGCTGGTGTTAGCAGTTTTGCCAAGCCGACTGTTGGGGCTGTGGCGCAGCCGGCTGTCGAGCACGATGCGCACCGGTTGATGCTGTGCGCCAAGGTCGCGCACCGTAAGGTCGGGATCATCGGCGCAGGCAGTACCGGAGCCGACCATCACCGCATCATGGTTAAGCCGCAGCGCATGGACCGACCGGCGGGCGGCACCGCCGGTGATCCAGCGCGACTCGCCGCTGGCGGTGGCGATACGGCCATCAAGCGTGGTTGCAAGTTTGAGCGTGACGAAGGGCAGACCTTGGGTCACGCGTTTGAGAAAGCCTGCGTTGGCGCGCGCGGCTTCGGGTTGCAGCAGATTTTCGCGCACCGCAATGCCAGCGGCGCGCAGCATGGCGTGACCTTTGCCAGCAACGCGCGGATCAGGGTCGGTCAGCGCCGAGACAACCGTGGCCACACCCGCCGCAATCAGGGCATTGGCGCAAGGCGGGGTTTTGCCGTGATGCGCGCAGGGTTCCAGCGTGACATAGGCGGTGGCCCCGCGCGCCGCCGCCCCGGCCTGCGCCAGCGCCATGGTTTCGGCATGCGGACGCCCGCCCGGTTGCGTCCAGCCGCGGCCAAGGATCACGCCGTCTTTGACGATGACGCAGCCAACGGCCGGGTTGGGCCAAGTAAGGCCAAGACCCCGCGCGGCAAGGCGCAGGGCGTGGGCCATATGGCCTTGGTCTGTTTGCAGATCGCTCACTCTTCCGGCGAGGTGGTGGGCCGCAGTTCCGACACGAAGCGGTCGAAATCATCGGCAGCCTGGAAGTTCTTGTAAACGCTGGCAAAACGCACATAGGCAACGGTGTCGATCCGCGCCAAGGATTCCATCACGATTTCGCCGATTACCTTTGACGATATATCGGTATCGCCCAAGGATTCCAGCCGCCGCACGATGCCAGAGATCATCTGATCAATGCGTTCGGGGTCAATCGGGCGTTTTTGCATGGCGATGCGGATCGAGCGTTCCAGCTTGGACCGGTCGAAATCTTCACGCTTGCCAGAGGTTTTGACAACGATCAGGTCGCGCAATTGCACGCGTTCATAGGTGGTGAAGCGCCCACCACAGGCCGGACAAAACCGCCGCCGCCGGATCGAAACATGATCCTCTGCCGGGCGGCTATCCTTCACTTGCGTATCGACGTTACCGCAGAATGGGCAGCGCATCGGCTCCCTCCTTGCTTGTTATTTTGTGACTGCCTCGGACCCCGGCTATACTGCCGAGTTATCCACAGACCCTAGCGCCTTCGCCTATGGTTCGCATAGGGGGTCAAGGGCGGATACTGCATATAGATGCCGACTGTGGCGATCAGGACTCAGGTGGGCCATGCGGCGCGGTGTTATTTGCGCCCGGTCAGCCAATTGCCAAACTTGGCAAAGTTTGACGGCGCGATGCCAAGCGCGGTTTCGCGGGCATCAGCAATGGCGAACAGCTTGTACATCAGGTGCACCCCCAGCCAGCGGAATGGTTCGGGCTCCCACTGCCGCACCCGGCGGTTGACCCATGGCAGCCGGGTGATTGCGGTGTCGCGGCCCAAGGCAAGATCGGCCAAGGTGCGGCCCGCAAGGTTGGCGGTGGACACGCCGGTGCCCACATAGCCGCCCGCCCAGCCAAGGCCGGTAGCACGGTCCAGCCCCACGGTGGCGCACCAATCGCGCGGCACGCCGATCACGCCACACCATGCATGGTCGATCGGGTATTTTGCGGCTTCGGGGAAATGTTGGTGCAAAATCGCAGTCAGGCGGCGGATGGTTTCGGCGTCGGGTTCGCCGTTCTTGTCCATTTTGGAGCCGAATTTATACGGCACACCCCTCGCGCCAACGGTGATGCGGCCTTCACGGGTGCGCTGGCAGTAGCAATAGGCGTTCGCCATATCGCCGATCAACTCGTGCCCATCCCAGCCGATTTTCGCCCAAACTTCGGGGGGCAGCGGCACGGTGGCGATCTGGGCCGAGTTCAGCGGAATCCAGTCGCGGTGATGGCCCTTGATGCCGGCGGTGAAGCCTTCGGTGCAACGCAGGATGATCGGCGCGCTGACGGTGCCATGCGTGGTTTCAACCCGGCCTTGATCATAGGCGGTGACGGCGGTGGATTCGACAATGCGCACGCCCGCGCGTTCGCAAGCCTCTGCCAGACCGCGCACCAGTTTGGCGGGCTGAATCCGGGTCATGCCAGACACCACCATCGCCCCCAGCACATTCGGGGCGGTGACGCGCTGCGCCACTTCGGCGGGCGTCAGTTCGCGGATGCGGTGGCCGTCGCCCCAATTTT
>JAHEDL010000034.1 GCA_024641255.1 Pseudorhodobacter sp. | reverse complement strand
ATCCATGGCCAGCGAAGCGAAGCCGCCGCTGCCGTCACCCGTGCGATGAAAGCGCACCAGATCAAACACTTGTTGGGCAAGCCACTGCCGATGAAGCGGGCGGTCGATCAGGGGCAGCGCTGTCATGGCATTTCCTTGCAGGGTGACAAAACAGCGCAACCTTGCACCGGCTTTGCACAATGCGAAAGGGGCATTCGGCAGGCGGTTTGCCTGCCGTATAACTTAGGTGCAGGCGTGCGCGCCCATGCGGATGGCATCGGCGCCGGAAATGAAATACACGCCGACCGTCACCTGGCTTGCGGTGTGCAAATACCATGCGCGGATTTGTTTGGGGTAGTGATCTGCCATCACGTGAGTCCAATATTGGTATTCCTCAGCGGGCAGGCCGATGCCATAAAGCTGTGACTGCGGGCCATGAAACCCAAGCTTTGCCGACGGCGTCACGCAGGTGTTTTGCATGCCCAGATACATCGTGCAGGCCGAAGCGCACTGGCCCCGGATTTCAATGCGGGTGCCGTTAGCGTCAAGCTGGGCGATCTGGGCAATACGGGCTTGCAGGCTGCCGCCGCCGTCGCTGCGGATGATCTTGACGGCCGGGGTGGCGTTGGCCGTTTGCGGCGCCGCCAATGGCATGGCAAGGGCGCAGGCCACAACGACGCCATAGGCGTGACGAAGGACTGCTTTAAAAGCTGTAATCGTTAACATGAATGGAAAACCCCATAAGGTTGCACAAGCGCCTTCTGGCGGATCGGCAGGTGCTGAGCCTGCGGCAAGCTCTATAGTTCAGGAGTTATCGGGGAGTCTGGTGGCTTTATCCGGGTGGAATAATGGCCTATTCGTTTGATTTGAACGATCTGGTGTCATGCAAGAAAAAAAGGCGGACACCGTGTTGGTGCCCGCCTTTTTTTGCGGCAGTGGTGGATCAAGCGGCGTTAAAGGCCGGTACGGGCTGCCACTGTCTTGAAGGTTTTGAGGATGATTTTCAGATCAAGCCGCAGGCTGACGTTTTTGAAATAACCAACGTCAAGCTGAACTCTTTCGTCGTAGGACACATCATTGCGCCCGCTTATTTGCCACGCCCCGGTGAGGCCCGGACGCATGGCCAGATAGACGTCGCGGCGCGGGCCATACATTTGCAATTCAGTAAGCGGCACCGGACGCGGGCCAACAATGCTCATGTCGCCCAAGACGACGTTCCAGATTTGCGGCAGTTCATCGAGGCTGGTTTTGCGAAGAAAATTGCCGATGCGGGTGATGCGCGGGTCGTTCTTCAGCTTGAACGTGGTCTGCCATTCCTGCCGCGCTGCTTCGTCGGTGGCCAGCAGCTTTTCAAGGCGGGCTTCGGCATCTGGAACCATTGTGCGAAGTTTCCAGCACCGAAAGGTCTTGCCGTTGCGGCCAACACGCTTGTGGCCAAAAAATGGGCTGGCTCCGTCGCTTAGAACCGCAAGGGTGCAGAGCAAGATGATCGGGAAAACCAGCGGGTAGCTGAGGATGACGATTGTAATATCAAGAAGTCTTTTGCCAAAACGGCGGTAGATTCGGGCGGGCGTTTTTTGCTGTGGCCGGTTTGTCTGCGGCCCCCGGCGCGGGCAGTCACCATCGGCCGTTGCGACCGACACAGCGACCATGCTGCTGTCACGCAGATTCCTTAGCGACTGTAAGTCCGTTCCAGATGGGGGCATGATTTCTCACGACTTTCTGAGGTTAAACCAATCAGATCTCGCCGCCGCGACGACGGCGAGTTGACTGAATGGCCAGAACGTATTGGCAGACTTAGTTGGTGCTGAGCCCATCGACAGCGCCAAAAGGCGAGGTGGCAGGCACGGTGCCGCTGTTAAGATCGGACACCAACGATGTAAGAGCAGCTTTTTGCGCCGGGTCGGTCGAGGCATCGGAGATCGTGCCCATGGCCTGCGCAAAAACTGCCAGCGTCGCGGCCGGAGCCGTGCGGGCCAGTTCCAATAGAAGGCCAGCCAGTGCGCCCAGCTGCGAGTTAAGCGCGGTTGCGTCGCCACCGCTTGCTTCGATTGCCGCAACAGCGGCCTGAACCGCTGCAAGGCAAGAGTCGCCACCACCCTGACATGCAGCCGTCACCGCAGCAGCGTCAAACACGGCGTCTTGTGCCAACGAGGGCGTTGCTTGCAGCGCGGCGATCACTGCGATTGCGGAAAGAAATGTTTTCATTTTTGTAAACCCCGTGTCGCTAAATCGTGGGAGGCGATCAGTGTCATAGTATCTGGGCTAATATTGAAACATCTCAACATAACACACGCCTATCTTCTAAAAGTTGTTAACCTTGCCGCAGGAAATATTCTAGCGAAATCGTGCTCATCGCTCTATTCCCTTTATATGGTAGTTTACGGCGTTACGCCCTTGTCTTCGGCGCGAAATATGTGAAGAAGACGGGCAGAAATCTGGCATTCCATGCGGGTTGAACGACGAAAATGGCGGCCAAGCTATATGACATTTTTACTCTAACGCTTTGGTAGTTATAAGAAAATGCGCTTTATTGCCGCACTGATCGTTGGCGCTTCGACTTTGGCTTCACTTGCTTTGGTCGGGCAAGAATACAGGGCTGCCCTGTTCGGCGTCGGCTCTGAACAGGTTTGGATTGCCAGTTTGGGACAAGAAGCGCCGCAAGTTTCTGTTCCGATGAACGCCCGCAATATGCGCGAACTGATGGGAATTTGCGCAGCCCGTGAATCAATTATCTCCCTAGGGTTGCAATCTGCTGCGATTCGCGATTCTTTCAGGGCCAACTGTTTAAGCCTTGCAATGCAGGTTTTGCAGGATAGCCCTACCTATGGCGCGGCACTGTTGGCGCGAACGGTGAATTTGGCGTCGCCGCAGGAGGTTGCGGACAGCTTGCGTCAGGCGCAGACGGCTGCGCCCTATGAGGCTTGGCAGGCCAAAATTCGCATTGCGCTGGTGTTTGCGCGGCTTGATCCGACCGCCGATGCGGTGGCAGCTGTGCTGGACCGGGATCTGAGCTATCTTTTGCAGACCTATTGGGGCCGCACGTGGTTGGCGCAGCTTTATCGGTCGACGCCGACTAGCCGTGATCCGATCAAACGTGTTGTCGAGGCGCAGTCGGGCGATGTGCAGGCTGCATTTGTAAACGAGATGAACCGGGTTGTTGCCAATGGAAGCTAAACTTGCGGCACCAGTGACACGCGACGCGCCAACAAAGCGCAGACGCCGGTCGGGATTTGCGTCTTCGCCGCGCTATAGTGCGTTGAACGACCGTATGGCGACGGCGCTTTCCCTTCTGGTGTTGATTATAGCGGTGCCGATGGCCAGCAACCGGCCGATCTGGTGGTTGGTCTGGGGCATCGTGATCGGCGGCTTGGCCTGCGTTTACCTGTGGCGCAGCCGCCGGATTGATCGCGCCCGGCGTTTGCAGATTCACTCGTATCGGCTGCTGTTTGGTGTGGCACTGCTGGTGCCGCTGTTTGGTTTGGCTCAGGCGTTGCCCTATGCGCAGTTCTTGCCTGCCGGATTGACCGCGCTGCCGGCCGCTTTGCAAGGGATCAAACCGCCGGCGATTTCGGTGCTGCCTGACGCAACTGTGCTGGGCGCGCTGCGGGCGACGACTTATCTGACGTTTCTGTTTCTTGTGATCGAAGTGGCGACGCGGCCGTCGCGTACGTCACGGATGATGAAGATTTTGTTCTTTGGCATGGTGCTGCATGCAATTTACGCGCTGATTGCGTTGAACTTGCTGGGGGACTTTGTGTTCTGGGGGCCGAAGCGCGCGTATCTGGGCGCGGCCACCGGCACTTTTGTGAACCGCAACTCTTTTGCAACCTTTCTGGGCTTCGGGCTTATTCTGGGTGTGGCGATTATCTTTGAACGCCGCGCTGCCCCAAAAGGCCGGGTGGCGCGCAAGCCGCATTTGCTGAGCCCGGAAAACCTTGAGGCGGTGTTTTACGGGCTGATGATTGCGGTTGTGGCCTTGGCCTTGCTTGCAACGCAGTCGCGGATGGGGGCGTTTGCCAGCCTTTTGGGGCTGCTGACCACCTTCACCCTGCTGCGCCGAAATGGCGGTGCCAGCATTGGCCGACTTGCCGCCGAAATTGGCGTGACGTTGGTGGCTTTAGGCGTGTTCTTTGTTGGCATGGGCGGCGACACGCTGCAACGGTTGCTGTTTCTGGAAACCGATAGCGGCACGCGGTTGGATCTGTATCGTCAGACTTGGGCGATGATTACGCTGCGGCCGTTTGGCGGGTTTGGCTATGACAGTTTTGCCGCAGCGTTTGAGCTGTTCCGGCAACCGCCGTTGCTAAGCGAGCGTGACGTTGATCTGGCGCACAACACCTATCTGACGCTTTGGGCCGAGCAGGGCTTGATTATTGGCAGCCTGCCGCCGCTTTTGCTGTTGGCGGCGGGTTGGTTGATTTTGCGCAATCAGTCGAGAGACAAGGACAAGCAAGCAATTTCAGCCGCGGCCCTGGGCGTGATGGTTCTGGGGGCGGTGCATTCGACGGTGGATTTCAGCTTGGAAATTCCGGCGAACGTGGTCTTGTTTATTGCCGTCATTGGCATGGCCTTGCCCAACCGGCGGCTGAAAGCACCTGCGGAAAGCAAATCGGCATGAGCAAGTCGCCTTCGCTTCTAAGCAGGCTTGCGGCGCTGGTGTTGCCACGGCCAGAAAACCGGGTGGTGCTGCCAGATTTGGAGGCGGGCGACAGTCTGATTTACGCCGTTGGCGATTTGCACGGGTGCCGCGCGCTTTACCGCGACCTTGAGGCGATGATTGTGGCGGACGCGCAATCCATTGGCCTTGCGCCGATTATTGTCTTGCTGGGTGATATGATTGACCGGGGGCCAGACAGCGCGGGGCTGCTTGACGACCTGACCAACCCGGCGGCGGCAGGGCTGCGGCGGGTTGCCGTGATGGGCAACCACGAAGCAATGATGCTTGAATTTTTGGCATCCCCCAAGAAAAATGTCACTTGGTTAAGCTTTGGGGGCACCGAGACCCTGGCGTCTTATGGGCTGCAGCTGGACGAAGCCGATGTGCAGCGCCTATCAGAGAGGCGATTGCAGCAGATATTTGAGGCGCATATTCCCGAAAGCCACCGTAGTTTTCTGTCAAGTTTGCCGTTCGGGTTTACCCAAGGCAGTCTGGTGTTCGTTCATGCCGGGATAAATCCGGGTTATGCGCTGGATGAACAGCCGCAAGATGCCGTGTTGTTGGGCGCTGGTGTGGCCGAACCGGTTGATGGCCTGATTGTTGTGCAGGGCCATATTGTTGTTACGTCACCCGATCTATCCCAAAGCCGGATTATGGTGGATACCGGCGCCTACAAGACGGGGATACTTTCGGCCGTTCGCTTGGGCGGGAATCAAATGCCAAGCGTGCTGACCTGCACTGCCGTGCAGGGGGGGAAAGCCAAGGCAAGCCACCGTGTTGAGGCCGCTTTGCGGCCTATGCCACAAATTGATAGAACATGACGACAAACACCGCAGCATTTTATACTATGATCCGGCCGTTGGAACAGGAATAGCCCATTGCAACCGACTGAACTCGACATCAAGCAAATCATTGCGATCCTGCAACGGCAGCGCAAACTGGTGCTCCTTACCGTTCTGGTGGTTGTAGGGCTTGCCTTTGCCTACATTATGACGGCGACGCCGATTTTTCAGGCAACGGCCCTGATCCAGATTGATACCGGCGGGTCGAACCTGTTGGACCCAAGCACCGGCGATAATGAACAAAGCGCCATTCTGAACTCGCGCGTCGACAGCGAGGTTGAAATCTTGCGGTCGCAAGCCACGGCACTGGCGGTGATACAATCTGCCAACCTGATCAGCGATGTCGAATTCGGGCCGCGCCTTGGCATGATGGAAAAGATTGGTCAGGCGTTGGGGGTTTCTTCGATGACCGCGTCGCTGCGCAGCATGTTGGGGCTGGGGCAAGCGGCGGCACCTGACGGCACCAGCCTGCTGAATGCGACGCTGCAGAAATTCGAAGCCGCGGTTGATGTGCGCCGCCGTGGCCTGACCTATCTGATCGCGGTTTCGGTGAATTCGGAAAGCCCCGAACGCGCCGCTGCGATGGCGAATGCCTATGTGAAAACCTATATTGAGCGTCAGATTGCGTCAAAAACCAGTTCGACCCTTGCGGGGCGGGATGTGTTGCGGCGGCAAATTACATTGGCACAGCAAGAGCTTGCCAAGTCGGAAGATTTGCTGAACAGCTTTATCG
>JAHEDL010000033.1 GCA_024641255.1 Pseudorhodobacter sp. | reverse complement strand
AACCCCAATCGAAACCCCGGTCGCCGGCACCGCCTGCCCGGTGAAGCGCTTGACCAGATCGTCATAGCGCCCGCCGCCCGCGACGGAGCCAAACTGCCGCTTGCGGCCCTTTTCGTCGAAGATTTCGAAGGTCAGTTCGGCCTCGTAGACCGGCCCGGTGTAGTAGCCAAGGCCCCGCACCACGCCCGGATCCAGCACGATACGGTCGGCACCATAGCCCTGCCGATCCAGCAATTCGGCGATGGTTTCCAACTCGGCCACGCCTTCGCCACCAATCACCGACGCGCCGACCAACTCGCGCAACCGCGCCACGGTGGCCGCCCCCGTCGCGCGCTTGGCGGAAATGAACCCCATCACCACCTCGGCCTGCGCGTCCGAAAGCCCGGCGCCATGGGTGAAATCGCCGCTGTCATCCTTGCGACCAGCCCCCAGCAAGGCGCGCACGCCCTCGTCTCCCAGACGATCAATCTTGTCGATGGCGCGCAAGACGATACCGCGCTCTGCCTCGAACCGGGTCGGGTCCGACGGGTCCAACACCCCCGCCACTTCCATCACCCCGTTCAACACCTTGCGATTGTTCACCTTGACCACATAGTCGCCGCGCGGAATGCCTACGACTTCCAGCGCATCCGACAACATCGCGCAAATCTCGGCATCTGCCGCCACCGAAGGCGCGCCCACCGTATCCGCATCACATTGATAAAACTGCCGGAACCGCCCTGGACCTGGCTTTTCGTTGCGCCAAACCGGACCCATCGCATAGCGCCGATAGGGGCTGGGCAGATCATTGCGGAATTGCGCTGCCACCCGGGCCAAAGGTGCCGTCAGATCATAGCGCAGCGCCAACCAATCCTTGTCTTCGTCCTGCCAGGCAAACACACCCTCGTTCGGGCGATCCACGTCGGGCAAAAACTTGCCCAGCGCCGATACGGTTTCCACCGCACTGGTTTCCAGCGGATCAAAGCCATAGCGATGATAAACCTCGGCGATCTTGTCCAACATCGCTTTGCGTTCGGTCACCTCGGCGCCGAAATAATCGCGAAACCCTTTCGGCGTTTCCGCCTTCGGACGCGGTGCAGCTTTGTCCTGTGCCATGGCGAGACCCTTCGCTTTTGCTCGTGGTCCGTGTAACGGATGGGGAACGGGGCGGCAAGCAGTGGCAAAAGGTTTGACATGGACAGATTAGACGCAATGGAAGAACGAATGGCGCATCTGATCCGCACGGTCGAAGACCTGTCCGACGTGGTGGCGCGGCAAAGCAAAGATCTGGATCGCCTGCTGCGCCTGACGCAACTTCTGGCCGAACGCGAGGCCGAGCGTGAAGCCTTCGGCGATGCCCCCGCCGCCAATCAAAAACCGCCGCATTGGTAACCGGTGGGGCAAAGGGGGCTGTCTGCCCCCTCGGCTTCGCCTCACCCCCGAGGATATTTTTGCCAAGATGAAGTTGCTTTCACATTGGCCCTAAATATCCTCGCCGAAGGCTCGCGCGCGCAGCGCTAAAAAGGCTTGCGCCGCAGGCGCGCAATCGGATCAGGGGCGATCAGATGTCTTCGACCATCACCACACCCTGCATAGCCTTGATCGCGCCCTTGATCTGCGGCGTGACCGGATAGGGCGTTGGCAGGGCCAGATCAATCTCGCGGCCCAGATCATCGGGCACGCAAAGGGTGATCTGCGCGCGGGTGCGGCCTTCGACCCGCGCCAGCAGGGCGGCAATCGACGGCACCGCTTCGATCCGGTTCAGGTGGATGCGCAGCGCCTGCGCGCCCGCCGCATCGGCCACCTGATCAATCGGCTGCACCGCATTGGCCAGCAGTTTCAGCGTGTCGCCTTCCAATTCGGCCTTGACCGTCAGCACCACGTTCTTGCCCGGTTCCAGCAAATCGCGCGCGGCTTCCAGCGTGTCGGAAAACACCGTCACCTCATAAAGCCCGGTCGGGTCCGACAGTTGCACGAAGGCAAAGCGGTTGCCCTTGGCCGATTTGCGCTCCTGTTTCGAAGACACTGCACCCGCCAATTTACCAATCAGCGGCCCGCGTTCTGCCAGATGGGTCAATTCGGTCAGCGTCTTTACATCGCGGCGCTTCAGTGCCGACATGTAATCGTCAAGCGGATGACCCGACAGATAGAAGCCGATCGCCAGATGTTCCTGCGTCAGCCGCTCCACCGGTTGCCAATCGTCGCGGAACGGCAGCCGGGGCTCTGGAATGTCCGCCCCCGCCTCCCCAAACAATGACACCTGATTAGAAGCCTTAGCCTCGTGGATCGCCGCCGAATAGGCCACCAGCGCATCCAGCCCCTCGAACACCCGGGCGCGATTGGGGTCCAGCGCGTCAAACGCCCCCGCGCGCGCCAGCATTTCCAAAGGCCGCTTGCCGACCCGTTTCAGATCGACCCGCCGCGCGAAATCAAACAGCGTTGCAAACGGCTTTTCTGCGCCCTCGACCTGCCGCGCCGCCACGATCATCTTCATCGCATCAACGCCGACGTTCTTCAGCGCGCCCAGCGCATAAACCACCGCGCCATCGCGCACGGTAAAGGTCGCAAGCGAGGCATTGACGCAAGGCGCCACCGTCTTGATGCCCAGCTTGCTGACTTCGCGCTTATACACCGCCAGCTTGTCGGTCAGGTGAATATCGCAGTTCATCACCCCGGCCATGAATTCAACCGGGTAATTCGCCTTCAGATAGGCGGTCTGATACGACACCACCGCATAGGCCGCCGCGTGCGATTTGTTGAACCCATAGTTGGCGAATTTCTCAAGCAGGTCAAAAACTTCACCGGCTTTCTTTTCCGGCACATTGTGGGTCTTTTTCGCGCCTTCCACAAACTTCGGCCGTTCCTTGGCCATCTCTTCGGCGATCTTCTTACCCATCGCACGGCGCAGCAGGTCGGCGCCGCCAAGGCTATAGCCCGCCATGACCTGCGCGATCTGCATCACCTGTTCTTGATACACGATGATGCCTTGGGTTTCGGCCAGAATATGGTCAATCGTCGGGTGGATCGATTCCAGATCCTTCAGCCCGTTCTTCACCTCGCAATAGGTCGGAATGTTTTCCATCGGGCCGGGGCGGTATAACGCCACCAAGGCCACGATATCCTCGATGCAGGTCGGCTTCATCCGCCGCAGCGCATCCATCATGCCGCTGGATTCCACCTGAAACACCGCCACGGTCTTGGCGCTGGCGTAAAGCTCGTAGGTCGCCTTGTCGTCCAGCGGGATCAGGCTGATATCCACCTCGATGCCACGCAGCTTCAACAGGTCCAGCGCACTTTGAATAACCGTCAGCGTCTTCAGACCAAGAAAGTCAAACTTCACCAGCCCCGCCGCTTCGACCCATTTCATGTTGAACTGCGTCGCGGGCGTGTCCGATTTCGGGTCCTGATACAGCGGCACCAGCTCGTCCAGCGGCCGGTCACCAATCACCACCCCCGCCGCGTGGGTCGAGGCGTTGCGGTAAAGCCCCTCAATCTGCGCGCCGTAATCCAGAAGGCGCTTGACGACCTCTTCCTTCGCCGCCTCGCGCAGCCGCGGTTCATCCGCCAGTGCCTTGGTGATCGACACCGGCTTGACGCCTTCCACCGGGATCATCTTCGACAGCTTGTCGACCTGCCCGTAAGACATCTGCAACACGCGCCCCACGTCGCGCACCGCCGCCTTTGACAGCAGCGCCCCAAAGGTGATGATCTGCCCCACCTTGTCGCGCCCGTATTTCTTCTGCACATATTCAACGACTTCCAGCCGTCGATCCATGCAAAAATCGATGTCGAAGTCAGGCATAGACACCCGTTCGGGGTTTAAGAACCGCTCGAACAGCAGCGCATAGCGCAGCGGGTCAAGGTCGGTGATGGTCAGCGCATAGGCCACCAGACTGCCCGCACCCGACCCCCGCCCCGGCCCCACCGGAATGTTGTGATCCTTCGCCCATTTGATAAAATCGGCCACGATCAGGAAATAGCCGGGGAACCCCATCTTTTCGATGATGCCCAGTTCGAAATCCAGCCGCGCCTGATAGTCTTCCGGGCTGACCGCATGCGGAATAATCGCCAGACGCCGCTGCAACCCCTCATTGGCCTGACGGCGCAGTTCGTTCACCTCGTCATCGGCGAATTTCGGCAAGATCGGCTTGCGCTTGAACGCGGCAAAGGCACAGCGACGGGCAATTTCAACCGTGTTTTCCACCGCTTCCGGCAGATCGGCGAACAGCGTCACCATCTCGGCTTCGGTCTTGAAATAATGCTGCGGCGTCAGGCGGCGGCGCGGTTGCTGCTGGTCAACATAGGCGCCCTCGGCAATGCAGATCAGCGCATCATGCGCCTCGTACATTGTGGTGGCGGGGAAATAGACATCATTGGTCGCCACCAACGGCAGCCCGAATTCATAGGCCATTTCGATGAAACCGCGCTCGGTCTCGGTTTCGGCCTGCGTCAACCGCCCGCCCTCGCCGGGGTGGCGCTGCAATTCCACGTACAACCGCTGCGGATAGGTGGCAGCCAAGCGCTGCATCAGGCTGCGCGCCTTTGGCCCCTGCGCGGTTTGCAACAGCTTGCCCACCGGCCCTTCCGACCCGCCGGTCAAACAGATCAGCCCGTCGGAATAGCGTTCCAACTCTTCCAGCGTCACCTGCGGCAACTGCCCGCCCTTGTCGATATAAAGACAAGAGTTCAGCTTCATCAGGTTCATATAGCCGGCTTCGTTCTGCGCCAGCACCACCACCGGCGCAGGCGCCCGCGGCTTTTCGCCCGGCACTGTCGGATCATAGGCCACCGCCACCTGACAGCCAACAATCGGCTGCAGCCCGGCATCCTTGGCCAACACCGAAAATTCCAACGCGGCGAACATGTTATTGGTGTCGGTCACCGCCACCGCAGGCATCTCGTGCTTGACGCACAGCTTGATCAGCGCCTTCACCGGCACCGCGCCTTCCAGCAACGAATGTTCGGTATGGGTGCGCAGGTGAATGAATCGCGGTGCTGACATAGCCGCCAACCTAACGAAGCCGCCGCCAGAACAAAAGCCCAAGGCCCCCGCCCAGCACGCCTAATCGCGGCTATTCGCATCCAACGGCTGAAACTGCTTTCCACATTTCGGCAAAGCAAGGGCTTGCAAGAATCCCCGTACCAAGGCTTGATGTTGAAAACAGGGTGGGCATCGGCCCAAGGGTCGCGCGACCCGCTTTACGCCGCATCGGGCGGGCGCGCAGAACGGCTCAAGCGCAAAGACCGCGGCAGGATAAAACATGACCGAAGTTGCGTTTCTCTTGAATGGAACGCCGGTTCGCATTGCGGGCGAAGCCCCAACGCGCACGCTTCTTGATTGGTTGCGGGAAAATCGCGGGCTTTGTGGCACCAAAGAAGGTTGCAACGAAGGCGATTGCGGTGCCTGCACCGTTATGGTGACAGATGCCGAAGGCGCGCGGGCGCTGAATGCCTGCATCCTGTTCTTGCCGCAACTGCACGGCAAAGCGGTGCGCACCATCGAAGGCCTTACCGGTCCGAACGGCGAAGCGCATCCGGTGCAAACCGCGATGATCGACCATCACGGCGCGCAATGCGGCTTTTGCACCCCCGGTTTTGTCGTCTCGATGGCCACCGCCCACCTGCAAGGCCGCCGCGATCATGACACCACGCTTGCCGGCAACCTTTGCCGCTGCACCGGCTACGCCCCGATCATCCGCGCCGCCGAAGCCGTCGAAAGCGCGCCGGTGCCGGTATGGATGACGACAGATACGCTTGCTCTTTCCGAAATACTCCCGGTGGGGTCCGGGGAGGCAGGCAGCCTCCCCGGCGCGTTCAACCCGACCAACTCTGACGATCTGGCAGACTGGTATCTGCAAAACCCCGATGCCACGCTTGTCGCGGGCGCCACCGATGTCGGGCTTTGGGTCACCAAACAGCTGCGCGATCTGCCAAAAGTCGCGTTCCTGAACCGCGTCAGCGACCTGCAACATATCGAACGTCAGGGCGGGCGGTTGCACATCGGGGCCGGTGTCACCATCACAAAGCTGCGCGATGCCATCGCACCGCACCACCCCAGTTTTGCCGAACTGCTGCGCCGCTATGCCAGCGAACAGGTCCGCAACGCCGCCACCATCGGCGGCAACATCGCCAACGGTTCGCCCATCGGTGACGGCCCGCCCGCGCTGATCGCCCTTGGCGCCACCCTGCACCTGCGCCGCGGCGACGATCTGCGCTCGATCCCGCTTGAATCGTTC
>JAHEDL010000032.1 GCA_024641255.1 Pseudorhodobacter sp. | reverse complement strand
CTGATGCCGCTGGCCCAAAATCGCGGATCGCTGTCCATGCCCGGCACGCCGCGCGCGGCCATCGCCTTTTGCGCGCGTTCGCCCAAGGTGCCATGCACCTCTGAGACGTTCACGCCCACCTTTTCAAACACCCGCCCGCCCCGCATGACCGACATCAGCCCGCCACCACCATCGGCGCGCACGGTTGGCGTCACTTCGAACCGGCCCGGCGTTCCGTGGCCAAAGCGGTCTTCAAGCCCTTCGAAAGACGCAACAATCTGGTCGCGCAAGCTGCGGAACCACGCGGCGGCTTCGGCCTTTTTTGCGGTGAAATCTTCGGCCATATCCTGCCCCTGCCCGTGGTTTTCCTGCCTGATATGGCATATCAAGCAGACTTGGCCATAGTAAACCCGTGTTCACCCAAACCCCAGAGTCGCAGATGAAACGCTTTGCCACCAAAACCGTGCTTGGCCCGACGCTTCTGGGCCTGAGCCTTCTTGGTCTGACCGCCTGCGGCACGCCGCAAGAACAGTGCGTCAACCGCGCCACCCGCGACATGCGCGTGGTGGACCGGCTGATTGCCGAAACCGAAGGCAACATTGATCGCGGCTATGCCTATGAAGAGGTGACGGTCTATCAAACCGAATGGGTCGATTGCACCCCGCGTGTTGCCGCAGGACAGCCCGCACCGCCGCCGCAGATGTGTCTGGATGACGTGCCGCGCACCGAACGCAAGGCCGTTGCGATTGATCTGGTGGCCGAAGCCGCCAAGCTTGACAGCCTGAAGGCGAAACGCGCGCAGCAATCGCGCGCGGCAAGCAGCGCAATCGCCGCCTGCAAATCGCAATATCCAGAATAACGGGCGCTTAACGCGCCCGGATCGGGGCTGCGGCGCGGAACAGCCGAAACGCAGAATCGCCGCCGATTTCTTCAACCTGCTTGAACAACTGGCGCAGCAGCGGTTCGTAGGGCAGATGGCGGTTTGCCACCAAAAGCAGGCTGCCAGACGGCGTCAGCCCACGATGCGCCGCCTTGATAAACGCCATGCCAAGCCCCGCATCCGCGTCGCGCCCGACGTGGAACGGCGGGTTCATCACCACGCATTCCCAAAGCTTGGCGGGCTTGAAGGTAGTGGCATCTGCCCAAAAGAACCGTGCGCGCGGATCGGTAATATTGCGTTTGGCACATTCCAGCGCGTCGGCCTCTGCCTCGATCAGATCAAGCTCTTTTACGCTGTCTTGCGCCAGAATCGCGCGGGACAGAAAGCCCCAGCCGGCGCCAAAATCGGCCACCCGCCCCGGCAGTTTTGCCGGAAGCGCCGCCGCCAACAATTCCGACCCACGGTCAGGACCATCGGCAGAAAACACCGACGGCAGGGTTTCAAAGCCGCCCGCCACAATCTGCGGTTCTGCCGCCCATGCCGCCAAAGCCGGCCCCGGCGTGACCAAAGCAAGTTTGCCATGCGCCTTTGACAGCGCAGGACCCACCGAAAGGCCCAAGGCTTTGCAATCTTTCAGCATGGTTTCAACGCCGTCGGTCTTTTGACCATCGACCACAATCATCGCCGCCGTCATCGCTTGCGCCATCAGCGCCCGCGCTTCGCCCTTGGCACGCGGCAGGCAGACCACCGCCAAAGCGAAAGGCCCATCGCCTTGCATGCGATAGCCCTTGGCCGCGAAATACTCATAATCGGGTTTGAAGCCGGTTTTCACCACCACCTGCGCCTGCGGCAGTGACGACAGATCGTCGCCCGCCCGAGGCCGCAGCACCAAAATATCGCCCGCGTCCGGCAACACCAAAGCGCCGCTTTCCAGCGCCAGTTCCAATCGCGCAGAGCGCATAAGCTTTTATCCTGACTATTCTTTTTCCATGGTGCATTGCAGCGGATGCTGATGCCGCCGTGCAAAATCCATCACCTGCGCCACCTTGGTTTCGGCGATTTCAAACGAAAACACCCCCACCACGGCCAGACCTTTTTTGTGCACCGTCAGCATGATTTCAAAGCTTTGGGCGTGATTCAGGCCGAAAAACCGTTCCAGAATATGCACGACGAATTCCATCGGCGTGTAATCGTCGTTCAAAAGCATGACCTTATACAGCGGAGGCCGCTGCGTGCGCGTCTTGGTTTTGGTCAGAATTCCGGTGTCATTGCCCGGCCCATTCGGGCCGTCAGACATCACGGGTTCAACCATAGCGGCGAAAAGGGTCACGCGGAGGGTCTCCGTCTTGCAGATTCGGGATTTTGGCTTGTCTGTGCGCAATATAACGTAAATCTGCTTTACGAAAAGACCCCCATCCGGAAACGATGCCACAGGACGCGCGCAAAATGCTGACAACCATAGGCTTTGATGCCGACGACACGCTGTGGCAGAACGAAGCGTTCTTTCGCATCACCCAAGATCGCTTTACCGCGCTGCTGGCCGATCATGCCGAAGCCGACCACCTGCACGACAGGCTTTTGGCAGCGGAGCGCCGCAACCTTGGCCATTATGGCTTTGGCATCAAAGGCTTTACCCTGTCGATGATTGAAACCGCCATTGAAGTGACGCAGGCGCGGGTTCCGGCCAGTGTGATTGCCGAAATCATGGCGGCAGGCCGCGAAATGCTGGAACACCCGATAGATCTGTTGCCCGAAGCCCGCGCAGCCGTCGAAGCCTGCGCGGTGTCGCATCGCGTGCTGTTGATCACCAAGGGCGACCTGCTGGATCAGGAACGCAAGCTGGCGCAATCGGGCTTGGGCGATTTGTTTCACGGCGTTGAAATCGTGTCGAACAAGACCGCGTCGGTCTATCAATCCATCTTCGCGCGCCACGGCACCGGCGCGGATCAGGCGATGATGGTTGGCAATTCGCTAAAGTCTGATGTTCTGCCCGCAATCGAGGCCGGTGGCTGGGGTGTCTATGTGCCGCACGGCATCACTTGGGCGCTGGAATATGCCGAAGCCCCCGAAGGCCACCCCCGCTATCGTCAGCTTGAAAGCCTTGGCGGCCTGCCCGATCTTGTGGCAAATTTGTGAAACCACACAACACCTAGGGCGCCCTACGCCTTTTGGCGCATAAACCACAGTTTAGAAACGTCGTGAAACCCTTTGGATATATGGGGTTTTCCTGAATCAGGCTTCATGCTAGCGTGTCGACGATAAATAAAAGCCCCCGACCAAATGAGGGGCATAGAGGCAGTGAAATGGGCAATTCGACAGCACGCCAAATGGGGCAGTATGTCCGTCATTTTCTATTTCTAGCGGCGCTGACGCTGATTGCGGCCTGTTCGCAACCGCAAGAAACCTTGGCCGCACCCTATGCCGCCTATGTGATGGACGCGCGCACCGGCGAAACCCTGTATTCGGAAAACGCCGATACCCGCCTGCACCCGGCCTCGTTGACCAAGATGATGACGCTGTACATCACCTTTTCCGAGATCGAGGCAGGCAATGTATCGCTGGACACCATGATCACGGTGTCAAAGAACGCCGCCGCCCAGCCGCCCAGCCGTCTGGGGCTGAAGGCCGGGCAAAAGATTCAGTTGCGCTACCTGATCCGCGCCGCTGCGGTGAAATCGGCCAACGACGCCGCCGCCGCGATTGGCGACTATTTCGCAGGATCGCCGGAAAAATGGGGCGCGCGGATGACCCGCACCGCCAAGGCGCTTGGCATGAAGAATTCAACCTTCAAGAACGCCAACGGTCTGACCGCAAAGGGCCACCTTTCGACAGCGCATGACATGTCGATCCTTGGGCGGCACCTGTTTTACGATTATCCGCAGTATTACAATATCTTCTCGCGCCGCACCGCCGATGCGGGCATCGCAAAAGTATCCAGCACCAACCGCAAGTTCCTTGACAGCTACAAGGGCGCAGACGGCATCAAAACCGGCTACACCGGCCCCGCAGGTTTTAACCTGACAGCCTCTGCGGAACGCGACGGCGTGCGGATCATTGCAACGGTTTTTGGCGGCACCTCGACCCCGATGCGCAACCAAAAGGTGTCAGAGCTGCTGGATTTGGGCTTCCGCAAAGCCAAACATGGCGGCGCGGCAGAGCCACCCGCCCCACCGCCCGCAGATGTTGAAGATGCGCTGGTGGCGCAAGCCGATACCCAAACCGACGGTCTGCCCGAAGACGAAGAGGGCGGCGCAGGCAAGACCATTCGCATGGTGATGGCGGTACGATCGTCACCGCATCCGGTGGCGCGGCCTTCGGCAGAAACCGTGGCAGCCGCCGATCAGGCCGTTGCCGCAATGGCGGATGACATAGCAGGCGCTTTGGCCGAAGCCACCGCAGACCCCAGTGGGCTTGACGCGCAGGCGGTTGAGTTGGCGGATGGATCAACGCCCACAAACATTGAAACGGTATCTTCCGCCGGTGGCCTGACGCTGAAGGCCGATGTCGCGACGCCGCAACCGGTAAAACTGGTCGCAACGCCGCGCCCGCCCAAGCACAAAGCCCCGATCTATGACGATGCCGCCGTTGAAATCGCCAGCGCCGAAGCACCCAGTGCCGCAGAAGAAGTGGTGACCAACGTGTCAACTTCGGGCGGAAAAGGCTGGGGTATCAATGTTGGCCGCTTCAACACCCATGATCAGGCCGAGCGGACTTTGATGAAAACCCTGCTGGCCGAAAATGCCACCTTGGGCAACGCGCTGCGCAAGATCGTTGAAAAAAGCGGTGGTTATGATGCCAACTTCCTTGGCCTAAGCCAGGAAGAGGCTGATCTGGCCTGCCGCCGCTTGCAGGCGCGTGGGGTGCAGTGCTTTACGATGGGGTCGTAAGTGACAGGCTATGTGATCGCGCCGCCGCCAATCGCCTCTGTCGCGGTTGAGGGCAGCGCAGATCGCTTTGCGGTGCGGCGGATCTTTTGCGTTGGCCGCAACTATGCCGAACATGCCCGCGAAATGGGCGGCGACCCGGCCGCCGAACCACCATTTTTCTTTACCAAACCCGCGGATGCGGTGGTGGCATCCGGCGCGCATGTGCCCTACCCGACCGCAACGGCCGACCTGCATCACGAAGCCGAACTGGTTGTCGCTTTGGGCAAAGACGGCAGCGCCGTGTCCGCCGAACAGGCGCTTGATCTGGTCTGGGGCTACGCTGCCGGCAACGATCTGACCCGGCGCGATTTGCAAGCGGCGGCAAAAGCGGCGCGGCGGCCTTGGGATATGTCAAAAGGCTTTGACGCCTCGGCCGTGGTGGGTGCATTGCGCCCGGCAGCGGCCGGAACGCCAACAGGGCGGATTCGTTGCTATGTTGACGGCGTGCTGACGCAAGATGCCGATCTGGCCGAGATGATCTGGCCGGTGGCAGGCATTATCGCGCATCTGTCGCAGCTGGTGGCGCTGCGGGCAGGCGATCTGATTTTCACTGGCACGCCCGCCGGGGTTGGGCCGATTGCGCGCGGTCAGTGCTGCGAGGTGGTGATCGATGGGCTGCAACCGGCCACGGTGCACATCGTCTAGCCGTTGATTGAAAGGCGCGCCTGACGGCGCAAGTCTTTTTGCGCGCCCGCGCGGCCAAGGCCGCTTGGCTTGGTTTTTTTGAGTATTTGGAAAAGAGCAATTTTAAGGGCGCGGGGCGGCGGCGCGGCGCAAACGGTCATTGATGGCGCGGCCCAAGCCGATTTCCGGGATTGGTGCGATGGCAATGGATTTCACGCCCGCAGCCAGCCGATCTGCTTCGCGCAGCAGGTGGAAAAGGTTGGCGGCGGCTTCGACAAGATCAGCGCTGGCCGAAAGGTTCAGGTCGGAGGGCCCCGGACCAAAGCCAAGCCGGATTTCATCGGGGTGCGTAGTATCGGCGTTCAGCCGCACCGCCGCACCGGGGGCGTAATGCGACGCAAGTTGCCCCGGCGCGTTGGGTTTGCTGGCAGAGCCACCCACGGGAAGCGGGCCGAGCAGCGCTTCGAGTGCTTCGGTCGCGAGGCCGCCGGGGCGCAGCAGCGCGGGGGCACCGACAAGGCCAAGAATGGTGGATTCGACACCAACCTCGCAAGCGCCGCCATCAAGCACAGCTTCGATCTTGCCGGTCAGCCCATCGCGCACATGCTGCGCGCGGGTGGGCGACACCCGCCCTGACGGGTTGGCCGACGGTGCGGCAAGCGGGCCGCCAAAGGCGCGCAGCAAGGCCTGCGCCACCGGATGCGCCGGCACCCGAATGGCGACGCTGTCAAGTTCGGCGGTGACATAGGGCGACAGCCCCGCATTGGCGCGCAACGGCAGCACCAACGTCAGTGGGCCGGGCCAGAACTGCGCCGCGATCGC
>JAHEDL010000031.1 GCA_024641255.1 Pseudorhodobacter sp. | reverse complement strand
CATCTTGGGCAGACCTCTTGAAATGCAGCCTTTCCATAGGCAAGACGCAGCCAAGGGTCAATGCAGGCATTCGGTCTGATGCGCTTTGCCCGTGCATCCGCCGCGCGCTCTGCTAGGTTTATCGGGATTTGCCGCGCGCAACACGAAGATTGGATGTGACCATGAGATTTCAGGTTTTGCTGCTTGCCGTTCTTGCCTTGCTGGGATGGACCAATTTGGCCAGCGCTCAAGAACAGGCCTGGGTTCAGGTCGAAGCACAGCCAAGCCTGATTGAAGCCGAAATTCGTGCCGGCGATTTTGCCGCCCAGTTCCCCAATGTTGCCGGTTTTCAGATTGCCGAAGGCTGGTATGCCATCGTGCTTGGCCCCTACACGCCCGAAGCCGCCGCAGGTGCCCTGTCAGACCTGAAACGC
Source organism: Pseudorhodobacter sp. (assembly GCA_024641255.1). Taxonomy (GTDB): domain Bacteria; phylum Pseudomonadota; class Alphaproteobacteria; order Rhodobacterales; family Rhodobacteraceae; genus Cypionkella. The sequence continues at coordinate 5,830 of JAHEDL010000031.1, read as the reverse complement.
AGCGGCGCGATTCCGCGCGACAGCTTCATCACCGATGGCGCAACGCACCGTTTGCAATTCTGGCCCGTTGGCGGCCAAGCTGTGGCAGAGGCTACACCCACAGCAGAAGCGGAAGTAGCCGCCGACATCCCGGATGAAACCATGCAGCAGGCAAAACAATCCGAAGCGGCGCTTTCCGGCGATGACCGCAAGGCGCTGCAACAGGCGATGGCGTGGTATGGTTTTTACGAAGCGGCGATTGACGGCTCTTTCGGTGCCGGAACCCGCAATTCAATGGCCGCGTGGCAGGGCGCGAATGGGTTCGAGGCAACCGGCGTGCTGACCACTGCCCAACGCGCCGCACTTCTGGGCAACTATCAAGCAGATCTTGCGGAGTTTGGCTTTGAAACCGTGACCGAAGCCGAAGCTGGTATTGAAATCACCCTACCAATGGCCCTGCTGCAATTCGACCACTATGAGCCGCCCTTCGTGCATTACAGCGAAAAGAACCGCTCTGGCTTGCGGGTCATCCTGATTTCGCAGCCCGGCGATCAAGACAACCTTTCGGCGCTTTACGACACGCTGCAAACTCTGGAGGTCGTGCCTGCCGAAGGCGAACGCCGCCGGGATGAGAGCAGTTTCACCATCAATGCCCAATCCAAGGATGTCCAAAGCTATGCCTATGCCACCGCCAAGAACGGCATGATCAAAGGCTTTCTGGTGGTGTGGAATCCGGCCGACGCGGAACGAATGAGCCGGATTCTGCCCGCGCTGAAATCAAGCTTCCAACCGATTGGCAACAAGGCGCTGGACCCGGGTCTGGTTCCGATGGACGAAGCCACCCGCACCGGCCTGTTGGCTGGCCTAGAGGTCAAGCTGCCGAAACTGTCGCGTTCGGGCTTTTATGTTGATGCCAAAGGCAGCGTGGTCACCACGCTAGAGGCGGTGGCGCAATGTGGCCGCGTTACCCTTGATCACGACACCGAAGCAACCGTTCTGGCGCAAGATGTGGCGTCAGGCTTGGCTATTCTGACGCCAAAGACGCCGCTGGCACCGCAAGTGTTTGCAAGCTTTCAATCCGCCCCGGCGCGGTTGGGGGCCGAAGTTGCGGTGGCGGGCTATTCTTATGAAGACAAGCTGCCTGCCCCGGTGCTGACCTTTGGCACGCTTGAAGAAGAAAAAGGGCTGAACGGCGAAGCCGGGCTGTCGCGGCTGGCGGCGCCGGTGTTGCCGGGTGATGCTGGCGGGCCGGTGTTGGACCAGACCGGGGCGGTGCTGGGCATGTTGCTGCCGCCCAGCCCGAAAGGCGCGAAACTGCTGCCCGATGGCGTGGCGTTTGCAGCGCAGGCGGGAGTGATCGGCAAAGCGATGACAGCCGCAGGGCTGCTGCCAACGCTTGCCCCCGCCGCCGATATTGCCAGCCCCGATGCGCTGAATGCGGTGGGAACCGGGATGACGGTTTTGGTGTCGTGCTGGGAGTGATTTTGGGTGTCGCACAGTGCGACACTTTTTCAGCCTAGAAATTTCAAAGGCTTAGCAAAACGCCTTTACCGCCTATTAAGAAACGCGCGCGGAGACTGGCCGAGTATGCCTCCGGCGGGGATATTTGGGCCAGTCTGAAAGTCATTGCTCTTTTCTAAATACTCCCCCCGGAGGGGCCTTGGCCAACGCCTTGCGCGAAATGAAAAAACCCCGCGCAGGGCTGGCGCGGGGTTTTGATGATAGGGTTATCAGAGCGACGCGTCAGCCGACGTGATAGAGGCTTGCGAACAGCTTTGGGTCAAGGCTTTCGGCCGCGAAGGTGGCGCCTTCGGTCAGAACCGAAACTGCATCATGGCTGTGCAGCGATTCCTGATGGCTTGCCACCACCCGGAAATCGCCGACGCGCGGGTCGGTCTGCAAGGCCAAGCAGAAGCTGCGGGCGGCGTCTTCGACGAAGATCGGGTTGGCGGCGTTGAGTTCGGCAAAGGCCTGTTCGTCTTCGCGCTTCACCATGACCTGCGTTTCGGTTGGCACGGCAGAGCGGGCCAATTCGATCAGGTCTTCAAACCACAGGCATTTGTCGCCCACCAGTTCCACCGAAATCCGCGCGACAGAGCGTTGCGAATGCGGCGTGGCCAGTTGGCCGCGCGTAACGCGGGCATGTTCGGAAAGTTCCAGCGAACACGGGCAGGTTGACGAATAGACGAAATCAAGGTGCATCAGTCGCTTGCGCACGCCTGCCCGGTCGACCAGTTCCAGCGCGATATCGTAATACTGCCAGCCCGACAGGCCCGAGCGCAGCGATTCGATCTTGACCGGAAACGAAAACCGCATCTGGATCCGGGCATCGAACGAGCCAAGATTTTTCATGTAATCTTCCAGCGCGTGTTCGATCACGGCGAAGGAAAAATCGCGTTCCGAATGGGCATAGAATGACCGCATGATGCGGCTCATGTTGATGCCCTTCTTCTCCGCTTCGAGGCTGACCGTGCCGGTGACAGAGGTTTCCAGCGTGATTGGCGTGGCATTTTCATTGCCTGCGTCACGAGTGCGATAGCGGATCGGCAGGCGGAAGTTGGAAATCCCGACGTGCTGGATCACCTGTTTTGCGCCAACGATCAGGCTGGACGGGCCATTTTGCAGATCTGGCATCGACTCTTTATAGGCGTCGGTCGCCACGAAATCGGCAGGATATTCGCGCGACAGCAGCGGATAGCCCTGACCAACCAGCGCCCCGGCTTCGGGCGCAAGCGCCACGATTTCAGCGTCGGACGCACGAGCCGCCCAAAGGCGCAAGGTTTCCAAGGCAGCTTCTGCCTCTGCCTTGCTGGGCTTTTGCTCAAGGTCTGGCGTGTGGATGTTCATGTCTGCGCTCCCCTTGTTCGGTCGCAAGCCTGTAATATAGGGGATTTGCCCTGCTTACCCAAGCCTGTCCGAATGATTACGTATTAAAGGCGACATTGGATTAACGGCTGGTTGTTTTTCTGCGGATATTTTCAGCGATTTTGCCATGCGAAAGTTTTCAATCGACTGGCCGTTGCGCTGCACGGTTTGGGCGGCAATCAGGTGCCAGCCCATACGCAAAAAGAACGGCCGCGCCATGCGGCTGGCTTCGGTGGTCAGCCGGTGCAGGTGACGCGCGCACGCCTCGGTCAGGATTTCGCTGTGCAAGGCGTCTGCGACGCCAGTGCCCCGGCAATCGGGCCGCACGAAGGCAAGGTCAAGATAACCATCGGATCGCAAAGACATAAATCCAAGCAGACCGCTTGGGCTTTCAGCCACGACGGTGGTTAGACCGTCAAGCCGCTGCGCCCAAGCTGCGGCGCTTGGGCGTTCGGGTGCCCAAGCTGCCAGTTCTGCGGCGGTGTATTTCGGCGCGGCGCCAAGGCGCACCGCGTCGAAAAAGATCTGGGCCAGCGCCCCGGCATCGGCGGGCTGGTAACGGCGGATCTGCATCAGATCGCGGCAAGCGCCTGATGCAGGTCGGCAATCAGATCGTCCGCGTCTTCCAAGCCGACCGACAGCCGGATCAGGCCCGGTGTGATGCCCAGCGCATCTTTTTGCGGTTGCGGCAGGCGTTGGTGAGTCGTGGTTGCCGGATGCGTGGCGATGGACTTCGCATCACCCAGATTGTTGGAGATTTTAACGATCTCCAACGCGTTCATGAATTTGAACGCAGCCTCTTTGCCGCCTTTGATGTCAAAGGTCACCAGGGTGCCGCCAGAGCCCATCTGCGCCATCGCCAGCGCGTGTTGCGGGTGGCTTTCAAGGCCGGGGAAGATGACTTTCGTCACCGCAGGGTGGCCTTCCAGCGCTTTGGCGATCTGCAACGCGGCGTCTGCCATCGCACGGCAGCGCAGGTCCAGCGTGGCCATGCCGTTCAGCATGATCCACGAGGTAAACGGGCTCATCGCGGCGCCGGTGTGTTTCAGGTAGGGTTCGGCGACTTTGCGCACGAAGTCCTTGGTGCCACAGATCACCCCGCCCAAGGCGCGGCCCTGCCCGTCAACGTGCTTGGTGGTCGAATAAACGATCACGTCGGCACCTTGGGCAACGGCATTCGAAAACACCGGGGTGGCGAAGACGTTGTCAACGATCACCAGCGCGCCAACCGTGTGGGCGATTTTTGAAACTTCGGTGATGTCGACCAGTTCCAGCGTCGGGTTGGACATTGATTCGAAGAACACGGCCTTGGTGCCCGGCGTGCAGGCAGCGCGCCATTGATCAAGATCGGTGCCATCGACGAAGGTGACCTTGACGCCAAAGCGCGTCAGCACCTCTTCCAAGATGTAAAGACAAGAACCGAACAGCGCCTTTGAGGATACCACATGGTCGCCCGCCCGCAGCATTGCCGTCAGCGCGCCGTTGACGGCGGCCATACCGCTTGCGGTGGCGAAGGCGTCTTCGGTGCCTTCCAAGGCTGCGATGCGGTCTTCGAACATCCGGGTGGTGGGGTTGCCGTAGCGGGCATAGATAAATTCATCATCGCCGGCTTTGATGAAACGCTCTTCCGCGGATTCGGCGGTGGGATAGACGAAGCCTTGGGTCAGGTAAATCGCCTCGGCCATTTCGCCATATTGGCTGCGGCGGCTGCCCTCATGCACCAATTTCGTGCGCGTTTTCCAATCTTTCGTCATCGGTCTGCCCTTTGTCTGCGGCCCTGCGGCCAAAGAAAAACCCCGAAACCAAGGGCTTCGGGGTGCAATACCCTGACCCTTTTAGCGGAATGTTTAACGTGGCCCGCAATCCGGTAACAAAGCGCCACGGGCGATGGGATAGCGCGCGTCACGGCGAAGGTCAACCGCCGGTTGGTCGCAGCGGAGTCACTTGGGTTGATCGGCGTCGGTTTCGACGGCATAGCGTTGCAGCAGCTTGCCTTGCGTCATGAAGAAGGCAAACAGCGCGATGGTCAGGCCGAAGGTTTTGAAATTGACCCACGCTTCGGTTGACAGCAGGCGCCAGATCACTTCGTTTGCGATCGCCAATGCAAAGAAGAAAGCGCACAGCCGACGGGTCAGGATCATCCAACCTTCGGTTTGCAGCGGCAGGGCTTCTTCCATCACCACCTTGAGGTAGCTTTCCTTGCGCAGCAGGCCAAAGCCAAGAATAGCGCCAAAAGCCAGATACAGCAGCGTCGGCTTCATCTTGATGAAGCGTTCGTCATTCAGCCAGACCGACAGCCCGCCCATGACCACCACCAGAACCAGCGTCATCAGCTGCATTTTTGACAGCGTGCCCGTCAGCTTCCAGACCAGCGCCGTCGAGGCGATGATCATGGCGACAAAGATCGCGGTCATCACGATGAAGCCGGAATAATCGGTGCCAAGAATGTGGAAGCTGCGGTCTTTGAAGAACCGGAACCCGGCGAAGAACAGCACGATGGGGCCAAGTTCCAACCCCAGTTTCAACATCGGATTCAGTTTCGAGTCGCTCATCAGCCTATCCTGCCCATTCCATCACAACGGCGCCCGCCGCAATCAGCGCCATTAGCGCCGTGCGTGCAAGCCCCACTTTTTCGCCCAGCACCAGCCAGCCGATCAGCGCGGCAAAAACGGTCGAAGTTTCGCGCAGAACCGCCGCTTCGCCCACCCGGTCAAGCCGGGTGGCCATCATGATCGACCCGAAGGAAAAATACGCCACAAACGCCCCGAAAATGCCGCGACGGATCAGCGGCACCGCTTGTGCCGCGGTGACTTTCAACAGACGGCGATGCATCAAAACCGGCAAAAACACCCCGTCCAGCATGAAAAACCACGCCAGAAAGGTGAACGGGTCGGGTGTGGCGCGGATCGCCCACGCGTCATAGGTGGTATAGGCGGCCACGAAGGCGCCGGTCACAAAGGCCAAGCCCAGCGCGGGCAGCAGCGTA
>JAHEDL010000030.1 GCA_024641255.1 Pseudorhodobacter sp. | reverse complement strand
CTGCAACTGCACGTTCACATAGGCCGAAACCGCATCCAGCAGCACTTGCTGTTCGACGTTCACAAGGCCTGCACGGGTTGCCAGCACGGCCTCATGCGCGGCCTCGACACCAAGCTTGCCACGCCCGCCCGCATAAATCAGCACCGACGCCGTCAAAGACGCTGACGAGCTGAAATCTTCGAAATAGGGCGTCGTCAGGCCAGAAAAAATGTTCGCGGTCTTGTTGTCATATTTGGTCCAAGCCCCCCGGGTAACAAAATCGATCACCGGGCGCAGTTGGGCGACGGCAATCGCCGCATCTTCATCCGCCGCGCGCAGAACCGCTTGGTTCTGATCCAACAAATGCGACTCTTTGTAAGCCGAAGTCAGCGCATCTGCCAAAGTTTCCGACCAAGCGGGCAAGGCCGCCCCAATCGCTGCCGTCACCGCAAAAGTCGTAAAAATCTTCCGCATACTGCCCTCTTACATCCCGCGCTTATCGCACTTGTCTTGCCGGATGCCGGGCGATCCCGGCATCTCGTTTTTTGCAGCGCGCCAGCGTTACAGCGCGAAGGTCGCAGCCTTGGCAAAGCCCGGCAGGATCGGCGCGGTTGCGTTGAACGCAAAGCGCCAAGACACGCGGCCGTCGGCCTTGTGGCCCACTTTAACCACGCCCAAAGGCCCGTCCATGAACACCGCCGAAATCCGACCACCCTCTGCCAATTGCGCCAGCAGCGTCTCCGAAACCTCGGCCACGCCACCTTCAATCACAATAACGTCGAACGGCCCGGCTTCCGTCGCGCCTTTTTCCAAAGCGCCGGTCGAAACCTTGGCATTTGTAACGGCGTGGGCTGCCAGCGTCGCCGCAGCAGTGGCCGCCATGTCGGCATCCACCTCAAGCGCGGTGACGCTGCCCGCCATCCGTGCCAACACGGCAGCAGAATAGCCCAAGCCGCAGCCGATATCCAAAACCCGATCCGTGGGCAGAATATCAAGCGCATCCAGCGTCTTGGCCAAAGTGCGGGCCTCCATCAACACGCGGCCCGCGCCCAAGGCGATGTTTTCGCCAATATAGGCAACAGCCCGCTTGGCGTCCGGCACATAGGCCTCGCGCGGCACCGAAAGCATAGCTTCGATGATCGGGAATTTCGTGACATCCGAGGGGCGCACTTGCGTATCGACCATCATCACGCGAAGGGTAGAGAAATCGCTCATGTCTGAACTCGTCAGTCTAGTTTTGGGTCTGTCTTCTCTTGCCACATCTAAAAGGCCAGAGCAACGCCCGATCTCATTCATAATTTAGAATATGAATGATGCACTCAAGGGCTAAACACCGGGCAAAGCAGGATCTTGCCGGATTTTCGGCATATTTCATCGCCAGCCCGGCACTGCGGCTGCAGGGAAAACGGAATGGCCGCAAAAATTCCGCAGAAATCATCACGACGCGCCGAGTCGGAAACCACGCATTAACTAATTTTGCGGCAATCTGGCGAAAGACCAAGCCAAAGGATGCCCCGATGACAACCCAAATTCCGGCTGATGAACTGTCTGAAATCCGCGCCGAAATCGCGCGGCTGCAGCACCGCGAAGCGGCGCTTTGTGCGGCATTTCTGCGCGACCCGGATATGGGCGCACAGGGCCGCCATAGCCGGGTCGAGGTGTGCAGCGATGTGATGATCCAGTTTGACCGCAATTTGCTGCCAGAACATCTGCGCTATGACGCCAGCTTCTTTCGGCAAACCGTGGTTCAAACGGTGCGCTGCCGGCCGCTGCCCGCCGCGCCAACACCACGGCCCGGTTGGCCGATCCGCCGCCCCGCGCCACTGTCGGTGGGGGCAGCGATGCATTAACCCCGCCTTACGCCGGGTCACGCAGCCGAAACCGCTGGATCTTGCCGGTCTGGGTTTTCGGCAGCGACCGCACAAACACCACCGAACGCGGGTATTTATACGGCGCGATCACCCGTTTGACGTGGTCTTGCAGCAGCTTGACCATCAACGCATCCGGTTCGCGCCCCTCTGCCAGCACCACATGCGCTTCGACAATCTGACCGCGCTCTTCATCGACGCGCCCGATCACCGCACATTCCAGCACATCAGGGTGTGACAGCAGCGCCGCCTCGACCTCTGGCCCGGCAATATTATAGCCGGCAGAGATGATCATATCATCCGACCGCGCAGCAAAGTGGAAACGGCCATCGTCGTCTTGCCAAAAACTGTCGCCGGTCAGGTTCCAGCCGTCGCGGACATATTTTGTCTGCCGAGCATCGGCCAAATAGCGGCACCCCGTCGGCCCGCGCACCGCCAACCGCCCGACCTCGCCACGCGGCAATTCTTGCATGTCTTCGCCAACAATCCGCGCCTGATAGCCCGTCACTGGCCGACCCGTGCAGCCGGGGCGATGGTCTTCAAACCGGTTGGTCAGGAAGATATGCAGCATTTCGGTGGCGCCAATGCCGTCCAGCATCGGCTTGCCGGTCTTGGCGATCCATTCTTCATAAACCGGCGCAGGCAAGGTTTCCCCCGCCGAAACCGCCGCCCGCAGCGACGACAAATCCGCACCTTCGGTCATCGCCTTCAACATCACCCTATAGGCAGTGGGCGCAGTGAAACACACCGTCGCCTTATACTGTTGAATGATCTCGATCATATTCGGCGGCGTCGCCTGTTCCAGCAAGGCCGCAGCCGCACCAAAGCGCAGCGGAAAAATCGCAAGACCGCCCAGACCAAAGGTAAAGGCCAAAGGCGGGCTGCCAACAAAGATGTCGTCCGGCGTCACGCCCAGAACTTCGCGGGCATAGCCATCCGCGATGATCAGTAGATCACGGTGAAACGCCATCGCGCCCTTCGGCTCTCCGGTGGTGCCAGAGGTGAAGCCGATCAGCGCCACATCATCGCGCCCCACCGGCGGCGCGGTAAAGCGCACCGATTTCGAAAGCGCCACGCGGTCAAGTTCGGCATCATGGTTGGCGGTGCCGTCAAAGCCGACCACGGTTTTCAGAAAATGCGAATGTTTGGCGCAGGCCACCAATTCTTCCATCAACCGGGTGTCGCACAGCGCCAGCGTGATTTCCGCCTTGTCAACAATCTGCCCCAACTCGCCCGCGCGCAGCATCGGCATGGTGTTCACCACCACCGCCCCCGCCTTGGTTGCAGCCAGCCAGCACGCCACCATCGCCGGGTTGTTGGCAGACCGGATCAGCACACGATTTCCGGGCTTTACGCCGTAATCTTCCACCAAGGCATGCGCGATGCGGTTCGACCAGTCGGTCAGTTCCTTATAGGTGCGCTGCCGACCATTGCCGATCAGCGCGGTATGATCGCCAAAGCCCTTTTCCACCATCCGGTCGGTCAATTCGACGGCCGCGTTCAGGTATTCCGGGTACTCAAACCCCTCCAGCAGGAATTCCGGCTGCTGATCCACCGGCGGCAAGCGGTCGCGGGTGAAACTGTCAACATGCCCCGATGGTCCCAACATCACTTCGCCTCCGGTATAACTGCGGTTGCCTCGATCTCGACCTTGGCGCGGTCTTCGACCAACGCCACCACCTGCACCAATGCCATCGCCGGATAATGCCGCCCGATGATTTCCTTATAAACCGCCCCCAACCCCTTGAGGTTGGCCAGATATTCCTGCTTGTCGGTCACATACCAAGTCAGACGCACCAGATGCTCGGGCTTGGCCCCGGCGCAGGCCAGCACCTCGACAATGCTGCGCAGCGCCTGCGCCACCTGATCGACAAAATCGTCAGAGGTGAACTGCTGCTCGGCGTTCCAGCCAATCAGCCCGCCAGTAAAAACCATCCGGCCCTGTGCCGCCACACCATTGGCATAACCGCGCGCTGCCGCCCAGGTCTTCGGATGCAAGATCTCGTGGCTCATACCGCCCCCTCCATATACGCAACCAGCTTTGCCCGCATGTCGTCAGGCCATGCGGCGGCCTTCATGTTGTCGATCCACACCAAGGTCAGCGTCGCGCGCATCCGCAACTCTGCCCCGCCATGACCTTCGATCTGCACCGTGACAGAGCTGCGCCCAAGCTTCACGATTTTCAGCGAAAACAGCACCTTGTCGCCCAGACGCGAGGGTGCCATGAAGTCAGCCTCTATCGCCACCGTCGGCACGCCATTTTGCGCAGCGACATGCATCTGCGCAAAAGACCGCCCCACCACATCGGCAAAGAAATTCTCGACAACCGAATTCGTCATCTCGAAATAGCGCGGATAAAACACGATGCCCGCAGGGTCGCAGTGGTTGAATTCGATCTGGATCAAACGGGTATAGCTCATCCCAGAATGCTCCGCGCTATCACCACGCGCTGCACATCCGACGCGCCTTCATAGATCCGCAACGCCCTGATTTCGCGGTACAATGCCTCGACCGCAAAGCCATGTCGCACGCCGTCGCCGCCATGCAGTTGCACGGCCATATCAATCACTTTCTGCGCGGCTTCGGTGGCATAAAGCTTGGCCATCGCCGCCTCGCGGCTGACCCGCGCCGCGCCCATATCCTTGGTCCAGGCGGCGCGATAAATCAGCAGCGCCGCCGCATCAATCTGCAAGGCCATATCGGCGAGATGGCCCTGCACCATCTGCAACTCGGCCAGCGCCGCCCCCTGAATCCGCCGGGTTTTCACCCGCGCCAAAGCCTCGTCCAATGCCCGCCGCGCAAAGCCCAGCGCCGCCGCCCCAACGGTCGACCGGAACACATCCAGCACCGACATCGCAATCTTGAAACCGTCGCCCGCCTTGCCGATCAGCGCGGCCTCGGGCAACACCACATCCGTCAGGCGCAAATGCGCCAATGGGTGCGGCGCAATCACTTCGATGCGTTCAACCACGCTTAGGCCATGCGTCGCGGCAGGCAGCAAGAATGCCGACAGGCCCTTTGCCCCCGGCGCCTCACCCGTGCGCACGATGATCACATACACATCAGCAATGCCGCCGTTGGAAATATAGGTCTTTTCGCCGCTCAGAACCCAGCCGCGCGCGTCACGCACCGCCGTGGTCGCAGTCGCCGCCACATCCGACCCAGAGGCAGGCTCGGTCAGCGCAAAGCCCGAAATCGCGGTGCCCGCCCGGGTGCGCGCCAGCCATTCCCGCTGGCTTTCACTGCCGAACAGCGAAACCGCTCCCATGCCAAGCCCCTGCATAGCAAAAGAAAAATCCGCAAGCCCGTCATGACGCGCCAAGGTCTCGCGGATCAGGCACAGGCTGCGCACATCCAACCGCTCGCCTTCCGCCGCGCCAGAATGCTGCAGCCAACCGCCCGCCCCCAAACGTGCCACAAGGCCGCGACAGGCCGCGTCAACGTCGCCGTGGTCCACCGGCAAATGCGACGCTGCCCACGGTTCCAGCCCTGCGGCCAGCGCGCGATGACGGTCCTCAAAGAACGGCCAATCCAGAAAACTCTTGTCCGCCATTTTGCCACTTTCACATTGGAGCAAATATCCCGGGGTGCGGGGCAGAGCCCCGCGCTGCCGCCAAAGCCGCCTTAATCGCCTGCAAACACCGGCTTTTCCTTGGCCACAAACGCCTGATAGGCCCGTTCGAAATCGCGGGTCTGCATGCAGATCGCCTGCGCCTGCGCTTCGGCCTCAATCGCCTGTTCCAGCCCCATGTTCCATTCCTGATTCAACTGGGTCTTGGTGATGCCATGCGCAAAGGTCGGGCCAGCCGCCAGACGCCGCGCCAAAGCCATCGCTTCGGCCTCCAACGCCTCGGCCGGATGCAGCGCGTTCCAAAATCCCCAGCGTTCGCCTTCGGGCGCGGTCATCACCCGGCCGGTATACAGCAGTTCCGCCGCACGGCCCTGCCCCACGATACGCGGCAGCATGGCACAAGCGCCCATGTCACAGCCTGCAAGCCCGACGCGGGTGAACAAGAACGCGCATTTCGCCTCGGGCGTGGCCAGCCGCAGATCCGACGCCATGGCAATGATCGCCCCCGCGCCCACCGCCACGCCATCCACCGCCGCGATAATCGGCTTGCCGCAGCCAATCATCGCCTTGACCAGATCGCCGGTCATCCGGGTGAACGCCAGCAGCTCTTTCATCGGCAACCCGATCAGTGGCCCGATGATGTCATGCACATCGCCGCCAGAACAGAAGTTCCCCCCGTTCGAGGCGAACACCACCACATCCACATCCTCGGCATAGACCAGTGCGCGGAAGGTGTCGCGCAGCTCGGCATAGCTGTCGAAGGTCAGCGGGTTTTTGCGGTCGGGCCGGTTCAACCGCACCACAGCGATGCGATCCGCAACGTCCCACAGGAAATGCTTGGGC
>JAHEDL010000029.1 GCA_024641255.1 Pseudorhodobacter sp. | reverse complement strand
GTCAGAACAGATCCTGTCGGCCGGGGCGCTGTGTTTTGGCATTGTGAACGCCGCATCGGCAAAGGGTTGGGGCGCAAACTGGCTGTCGGGTTGGCCGTCGCATGACCGCGCCTTTATTACACGCGCTTTTGGCTGCGCAGACGGCGAAACCGTGGCGGGGATTGTTCATATTGGAACATTCAGCACAGCGGCGCCGGACCGACCGCGGCCCGACCTTTCGCGGCTGATTACTTGGGCGTAAGGCAGCACTTGGCCCGACAAGCGGGCCAAGCAATGGGCTTAGAAGCGGTTCTTCCAAAGACCGAAAACATCAAGATCATCAATGCCATAGCGGCCCGATGTGATGACCAGATAAAGCAGCACAAAGATCACGACGGCAATCGCGGTGGTGATCTTTGCCTTATAGGCGATCATGGCGTCTTCGGGGGCAGAGGCGGGGGTGCCAAGTTCGACCCGGCCTTCTTGCGCCTGGCTGCGAAACCGCCACGGCAGCACGCAGAAAAACACCATGAACCAGGTGACAGAAAACAGCACCAGTGCGGCGGTGATGGTCATACTTGCTCCAGTTCCACAAGGCAGCCGTTGAAATCTTTCGGGTGCAAGAACAACACCGGCTTGCCATGCGCACCGATCTTAGGCTCTCCGCTGCCCAAAACCCGCGCGCCGCTGGCCTTCAGATGGTCACGCGCCGCCAAGATATCATCAACTTCATAGCAGATATGGTGAATGCCGCCCGAAGGATTCTTTTCCAAAAATCCCTTGATCGGCGAGGCATCGCCCAACGGATACAGCAGTTCGATCTTGGTGTTCGGCAGTTCGATAAAGATCACCGTGACGCCGTGATCAGGCTCATCTTGCGGTTCACCCACCTTGGCCCCCAAGGTGTTGCGGTATTGATCCGCAGCAGCGGTCAAATCGGGCACCGCGATTGCCACATGGTTCAAACGGCCAATCATCATTGCAGCTCCAAAGTTGCGCGTGGTGGTTGGGTTATGGCCGCAGCGGCGGCTGGCGACAAGGGGCCGTTCAGCCGCAGGGGGCGCGAAAATATGCGCCGCACGGGGCCGTGGTTTAACCAGATCTTAGCCAAGCCGGTGCTTGATAGGGCACCTGCCCCAATCAACAGTCATATCATGCCCCGCGCCGCACATCCCGAGCACACTTTGCCCCCCGGTTTTCTGATGCCAACGCTTTCGGGGCGCGATGAGCTGCCGCTGTTGGGCCTGACGGTGCTGGCGGTGGAAGACAGCCGCTATGCCTGCGACGCGTTGCGGCTGATGTGCCACCGGGCGGGCGCGCGGTTGCGGCGGGCCGAAACGCTGGCGGCGGCGGCGGCGCATCTGCGGGTGTATCGGCCGGATGTGGTGCTGATTGACCTTGGCTTGCCAGATGGCCGGGGCGAAAGTTTGATCCGCGATCTGGTGACCACCGGGCAGCGGCCCATGGTTGTGCTGGGCACCTCGGGCGATCCGGCAGGGCGCGGTGTGGCTTTGGCTGCCGGGGCGGATGGCTTTTTGGACAAGCCGTTGGAAAGCTTTGCCAAATTTTGTGCGGCGCTGCGCAACCATTTGCCGGGGCTGATGCCGCCATTGGGCGAGGAAAGCGGCGTTCGGCCCGACCCCTTGGCCTTGCACGATGATTTGGCAAAGGCGGCAGAGTGGTTGTCTGCCAACCCCGATGCAGCGCGGCGCGGCTATATCAGCGGCTTTTTGCTGGGCGTGGCGCATCATGCGTGCGACGCCGCTCTTGCCCAAGCCGTTGCGGCGGCGGGCAGTTATGATGGGTTTGCGGCGCTGCGCCGCCTTGTTGAATGCCGCATCAAAGCCACAAGCGCTTTTGCGACCAAACAAGGTGCTAGCCCCCTGCCCTAGCTGCGCCAGACTGCGGTTACAGCGCCGGGTCAGACCCGGCACGAACCAAGCGGGTCAGATCAGACAAACGCTCTTTCTGGCGGCCTTTGGCGTCGAAATTCGACGGGGCGAGCCAAGCTCCAAAAGCTTCGCGCAAGGCGGGCCATTCTTTGTCGATGATGGCGAACCATGCGGTGTCGCGGTTGCGACCCTTTACCACTGCGGCTTGGCGGAAGATGCCTTCATACGAAAAGCCCAACCGCTGCGCCGCGCGGCGCGACGCAAGGTTCAGCGCGTTGCACTTCCATTCATAGCGGCGATAGCCGGCGCGAAACGCCCAATCCATCATCAGAAACATCGCTTCGGTCCACATCCGGCTTTGCGCGATTTCGGGCGACAGGCAGATATGGCCAACTTCAATCGAACCGGCTTCGGGAGTGATGCGCAGATAGCTGGCTACGCCACCGCAAAGGCCGGTCGCCTGATCGCGCAGCACATAAAACAGCGGATCGGAGCCAGAGGCGGTGTCTTTGCAGAACCGATGGTAGGCCGCGGACGACGAAAACGGGCCGTAAGGCAGATAATCCCAAAGCGCATCGTGGCCGGTATAGGCGCGGTGCAGGTCGGCCGCATGTTGGTCGGCGTCCATATGTTCAAGCCGCACGGTTTGGCCCTGCAACACTTCGCCCGTGGGCCGCGCCGGAGGCACCCACCCCACCACTGCTTCGCTGAACGCTGTCATCGCCGTCTCCCTGACCGTTTTACGGCAGTTTCGGGGGAAAACCATGTAACTTCAATGCGCAATCTGCGCACAAACGCATAGGGCGGCTACAGCAAAAGCCCCGGGTCCGCGCCCATATCCAGCCCGGGGAAGACCGCGCCCTCCAACACGGCGCGGTCAATACCGTAAAGGCGGCGCAGGGTATGCGCCGCCCAAGCGCGCACATCGGTGGTCGGCAGCAGATCGCGGCGTTGATACAGATCCGCCTCGCGCAGGCCCGGCCAATTGCCATAAACCTTGCCGCCACGCAGCGCGCCGCCCGCAAGCAGCATTGCGCCGCCCGTGCCATGATCGGTGCCCGCAGAGCCGTTTTCACGCGCGGTGCGGCCAAATTCGGTCATCGCCAACAACACGGTTTTGCCCCAGACATCGGCCCCCAGCCCGGATTGCAGCCGCAAGACCGCGTGCTGCAACCGCGCCAAAGATTTTGCCAAACCTGCCGCCTGCCCGCGATGGGTGTCCCACCCTGTCATGGAAAACGCGGCAATTCTGGTGTCTTGCCGCAACTTGCCCGCCGCATAATCGACAAGCTTTTCGATATCATCAATCTTGACGCCGCCCCTGATCTTTGGGGTCGGGGCCATGCCGATTTCACCCGCATCGGCAAGTTCCATCGCCTCTTGCGCCGCCGCCTGAAACAACGGGTCGTCGTGATAGACGCGTTCAAACAGCAGGCGGGCTTGCGGCGACAGCAGCAAAATGGTTTCCGGCGACCAATTGCGCACCTCTGCCCCGCCTTCCAGCAGCGGCATTTCATCGCGGCCAATAGAATAGGCGGTTTCCGAGGTTAGCCCCGCCTGCGTTTGCAGCAAACGGTTCAGCCAGCCATCTTTGACCTGCGAAAGCGGCACATCCATGCCGGTTCCGGCCTCTAGCATGTCTTGGCCAACAAAGTGGCTGCGCTTGTCGCGGTAAGGGGTCGAGGTGGCATGGACAAAGCCCAACTGGCCGCCCGCCCATAGTGGCATCAGCCCCGACAGACCGGGATGCAGCCGGTAAAACCCATCCAGATCAGCAGCTTGGGTGTTTAGCAGCGACGGGCGCAGCGCCGCATAATCGGGGTCGCCCTGCGGCTGCACCACGTCCAGCCCATCCATCGCACCACGCAGGATCATCACCACCAAGCGATGATCGCCCAAAGGGCGCCCGCCGTCAGACCCGGCCAGCGTTACGGTTGATAGAAACGGATGTGCGGCGGCCGAACAGCCAAGCACACCAACACCGCGTAAAAATGCCCGCCGGTCCATGCTCACCCCCTAGCGTCGGTTAAATTCGGCCGAGGCCAGCACCAAGCCAACGCCCTGATGGCGGTCTTCGGCCTTGGCGGCGGCCCACAGCAGTGCCTCGCTGGCACGATCAGCCAGACAGCGCTGCGCCAACTCAACCGGGTCTGGCAGCGGATTAACCAAGCGGTCGGGCACCTGCATCGCCCAAGTGATCCGCCGGGCAAGGCCCTGCGGCGTGATCCATTCTTCGGCCGCTTCGGCAAAGCCGTTTGGGCCGGGGGGGCGCTTGAACGGCTGGCCCATCGTGGCCATCGTATCCAGAAACCGGGCCTTGAAATGCTTGTAAGGCATGTCTTGCAGCGCCTGCCCGGTGATGCCAAGCGCGCGCAGGCTGGCGATCAAAAAGTCATACGGTTGGCGGGCCTTTTGCGGGGCCGGATGCCATGCCGCCGGATCCGACAACAGCGCGGTATAACAGGCCATCAAGCTGCCGCCGCTGGCCGAATAGGCGGTGGCGATGCGGTTCACCAGTGCCGCATCGGGCGCATCAGCAACGAAATGCACCACCAGTTTGCGCGCAATATGGGCGGCGGTTTCGGGGCGCAGCGCAAGGTCGGCCAGGGCCGCCTTGATAGGTGCAAGCCCGTCGCCATCATAGGTTTTTCCCATAATCCGCTTAGCGCCCGGCTCTGCCCGGCGGGCTTCGAACTGGGTGCCGTCGGCGGGGTCAACCACCAAGCCGGTCAGCAGTTTCGCCATTTCGGTCACGTCTTGCTGGCTATAGCCAGCGCCAACACCCAAGCTGTGCAGCTCGATCACCTCGCGCGCAAGGTTTTCGTTCAGCCCCTTGTGCTGCTTCTTGCCAAGCTGCGAGTTTGGCCCAACCGAACTGATTTGATCCAGATAGGTCAGCATTGCCGGATGCAGCGTAACATCCGTCAGCAGCGTGGCAAAATTACCGGTCAGGTTGGGCCGAATGGCATCTTCGACCAAGGCAAATGGGTAAATCGTGGCGGTTGCAGACGCGGCAACGACGCTGAAGTGATCGGCCCAAAACGCCACCAAGCGTTCGCGAAACCCGTCCCTAGCATCCACCGCCCGCGCGAAAGTGGCGCGTTGCGCCTGCTGCGCCTGCGCGCCGATCTGCAGCAAAAGCGCCTCACGTTTCGCCGCCAAGGCCGGGTCTTGCTTGCCTTCGCCCTTGATGGCGCGAAACGCCAAAAACAGCGGACGGCTTTCGGCCAAGCCCATGATCGGCCAGATTTCGGCCATTTTATCGGGCCCCGCCAAAGCCGCCAGCATCGCATCCGGGCCGTCGGGCGACCCGTCAGCCACGGGCAAACCACAGCCAAAACGCAAAGCGGCGAGCGTGCGGGTCGGACTCATACCGGGTACCTTTTACTGTTCAACCCGTCCAAGATAAGCCTTCGCCGCCAAATTGCTATGGCAGGACCGACGCCACGCAGCGTTTGCTGCAATTTCATCCGCATGTGACGCGGGACGCAAAGAAAAAGGGGCACCGGAAACCGTGCCCCTTCAATCAATTTACAAGCAGAGCGCCGTGGCCTTATTCCTTCGGCACCACGCGCAAGTTCAAATCGCGCAGCTGGGCGTTCAACGGTTCGCTTGGCGCGCCCATCAGCAGGTCTTCGGCGCGCTGGTTCATCGGGAACATGATGACTTCACGGATGTTGGCTTCGTCTGCCAGCAACATCACGATCCGGTCGATACCCGCCGCACAGCCGCCGTGGGGCGGTGCGCCATATTTGAAGGCCTTGACCATGCCGCCGAACCGCTTTTCGACTTCGGAGTTCGGATAGCCTGCCAGTTCAAACGCCTTGAACATGATTTCCGGCTTGTGGTTGCGGATACCGCCCGAAATCAGCTCATACCCGTTGCAAGCAAGGTCATACTGATAGGCATAGACCTGCAACGGATCGCCATTCAACGCCTCTAGCCCGCCTTGCGGCATCGAGAACGGGTTATGCGAGAAGTCGATCTTGCCCTCGTCGGTCTTCTCATACATCGGGAAATCGACGATCCAGGCGAACTTGAAGCAGTTCTGCTCGGTCAGGTTCAATTCGCGGCCAATCTCGTTGCGCGCACGGCCAGCAATGGCCTCGAACGCCTCGGGCTTGCCGCCAAGGAAAAAGGCCGCGTCGCCTTTGCCCAGACCCAGTTGCAACCGAATGGCTTCGGTGCGCTCGGGTCCGATGTTCTTGGCCAAGGGGCCAGCGGCTTCCATGCCAGAGCCATCTTCAGCCTCGCGCCAGAAGATATAGCCCATGCCGGGCAGACCTTCTTTTTGCGCAAAAGCGTTCATCCGGTCGCAGAACTTGCGGCTGCCGCCCTTGGGGGCTGGAATGGCGCGCACCTCGGTGCCCTCTTGTTCCAGAAGTTTGGCAAAGACGGCAAAGCCCGAA
>JAHEDL010000024.1 GCA_024641255.1 Pseudorhodobacter sp. | reverse complement strand
GGACCTTCACCAACTATTCGGGCGAAGTCGGCGGCAATGTGTTCCCGCAGTCTGACAACATGGGCTATCTGTTCCTGCTGTGCCTGTTGCTGCCGGTTTACACCATCACCGGCTATGACGCGTCGGCCCACACTTCGGAAGAAACCGTGAAAGCCGCACATTCGGTGCCGCGGTCTATTGTTTCGGCAACCTTCTGGGCGTCGATCATCGGCTGGCTGATGGTTTGCGCCATCACTCTGGCGATCCCGGATATGGCAACGGCGGCTGGCCAAGGCTGGATGATGTTCTTCGAAACGATGAACGCAATCTTGCCGAACGGCCTGAAGCTGGCGCTGTATGCGGCGATCTTCGTGTCGCAGCTGCTGTGTGGTCTGGCGACCGTTACCTCGGCATCGCGGATGCTGTTTGCGTTTTCGCGTGATGACGGCATGCCGGTTGGCTCTGCCGCATTGGCCAAGGTTTCGCCGAAATACCGCACCCCGGTGACCGCGATCTGGACGGCAGCGATCCTTGAGATCCTGTATGTCTTTGCCGCGCAATTCGTCGTGGTGGGTGGCGTGAACATCTATACCATCGTGGTGAACTCGACGCTGGTGTTCCTGTTCTTGTCCTTCGCCATTCCGCTGACCTTGGGCATCTTTGCCTATGGCACGTCGAAATGGCCGACCCCCGGCCCTTGGGCGATGTCGGCAGGCGTTTACAAGCTGGTATCGGTGCTGTCTGTGATCGGCATGGCGATCATCTTCTACATCGCCATCCAACCGCCGAACGACAAAGTGCTGTGGATCGTGCTGGGCTTTATCGCGCTGGCGCTGGTGCTGTGGGTCGCGGTGGAAAACCGCCGCTTCCAAGGCCCGCCGATTGGTGCCGAGGTTGAAAAGCGTCGCGCTGCGATTGCTGCCGCTGAAGCCGCCGTTGGCGAAAAGGGCTAACATCGCTTGACAATCGGGGAAGGCAGCCAGAGGTTCTGGCTGCCTTTTTCATTTGCAGGATGCGATTGTTGCCATGACCTATTTGCTGCTGAAAGCCGCAATATCCGGCATCATGATCGCGCTTGCATCCGAGGTTGCGCGGCGCAATGCCGGTTTGGGCGCGCTGATCGTGTCACTGCCGCTGGTGTCGGTGCTGGCGATGATCTGGCTATGGCGCGACACGCATGATGCGGCGCGCGTGGCCGACCATGTGCAGGCAACGCTGTGGTATCTGGCGCCATCGGTGCCGATGTTTCTGCTGATCCCTGCGCTGCTGCGCCATGGCACCGGCTTTTGGCTGGCACTGGGGCTTGGCTGCTTGCTTACCTTCGGGCTTTATCTTCTTATGCTGTGGGCTGCGTCGCGCTGGGGCGTTCGGCTTTAGGCATTTTCGCCCGATCTGCCCCTTGCGCCTAGACGCGTGCTAGCTATAACCCGCGAAGTTTTGCTTATGGGGGCCGCCATGCCGAAAAGAACCGATATCAAATCCATCATGATCATCGGAGCCGGTCCCATCGTCATCGGCCAAGCCTGTGAGTTTGACTACTCGGGCGCGCAAGCCTGTAAAGCGCTGCGCGAAGAAGGCTACCGGGTGATCCTGGTAAACTCGAACCCGGCAACCATCATGACCGATCCGGGTCTGGCGGATGCCACCTATATCGAGCCGATCACCCCCGAAGTTGTCGCAAAGATCATCGAGAAAGAGCGCCCCGACGCGCTGCTGCCAACGATGGGTGGTCAGACCGGTTTGAACACCGCTTTGGCGCTGGCAGACCTTGGAGTGTTGGAAAAGTTCAACGTGGAACTGATCGGCGCCAAGCGCGCAGCTATCGAAATGGCAGAAGATCGCAAATTGTTCCGCGAGGCGATGGATCGCATCGGGCTGGAAAACCCGAAGGCAACCATCATTGCCGCTCCGAAAGTCGGCACCAAGTATGACATCAACGCAGGCGTCGCCGAAGCGATGGCCGCGATTGAATATGTGGGCCTGCCCGCGATCATCCGCCCCGCCTTCACCCTTGGCGGCACCGGTGGCGGTGTGGCGTACAACCGCGATGACTACGAAGCCATCGTGCGGTCGGGGCTTGATGCCTCGCCGGTGGCGCAGGTTCTGATCGACGAATCTCTGCTGGGGTGGAAAGAATACGAGATGGAGGTGGTGCGCGACACCGCCGACAACGCCATCATCATCTGCGCGATTGAAAACATCGACCCGATGGGCGTGCATACCGGCGATTCCATTACCGTGGCCCCTGCCCTGACCCTGACCGACAAAGAATACCAGATCATGCGCAACGGCTCGATTGCCGTGCTGCGTGAAATCGGCGTCGAGACCGGCGGGTCGAACGTGCAATGGGCGATCAACCCTGCCGACGGCCGCATGGTGGTGATTGAAATGAACCCGCGCGTGTCGCGGTCTTCGGCGCTGGCATCGAAAGCCACCGGCTTCCCGATTGCCAAAGTGGCGGCGAAACTGGCAGTCGGCTATACGCTGGACGAGCTGGACAACGACATCACCAAGGTCACGCCTGCGTCGTTCGAACCGTCGATCGACTATGTTGTCACCAAGATCCCGCGCTTTGCTTTCGAAAAATTCCCAGGTTCGGAAAACAACCTGACCACCGCGATGAAATCGGTGGGCGAAGTCATGGCGATTGGCCGCACCATTCACGAATCGATGCAAAAGGCGCTGGCCAGCCTTGAAACCGGCCTGTCCGGCTTTGACGAGATTGAGATTCCGGGCGCACCCGACCGGGCGGCCATCACCTCGGCACTGTCGAAAGCCACGCCGGACCGCTTGCGCGTGATCGCCCAAGCCATGCGTTTTGGTCTGACCGATGACGAAATCAACGCGATCACGTCGTTTGATCCGTGGTTCTTGGCGCGTATCCGCGAAATCATCGTTGCCGAAGAGCAGGTTCGCAAGAACGGTCTGCCGCTTGACGCCAACGGCCTGCGCAATCTGAAAATGATGGGCTTCACCGACGCCCGCCTTGCCAAGCTGACCGGCCGTGACGAAGCGCAAGTGCGCCGCGCCCGCCGCAACCTTGGCGTCACCGCCGTGTTCAAACGCATCGACACCTGCGCCGCAGAATTCGAAGCGCAGACGCCTTACATGTATTCCACCTATGAAGCCCCGGCGATGGGCGATGTGGAATGCGAAGCGCGTCCGTCGAATGCCAAGAAAGTTGTCATCCTTGGTGGTGGCCCGAACCGCATCGGCCAAGGCATTGAATTTGACTATTGCTGCTGCCACGCCTGCTATGCGCTGACGGCGGCGGGCTATGAAACCATCATGGTCAACTGCAACCCCGAAACCGTGTCGACCGATTATGACACTTCGGATCGGTTGTATTTTGAGCCGCTGACGCTGGAACATGTGCTGGAAATCCTGCGGGTCGAGCAGGAAAACGGCACGCTGCATGGCGTGATCGTGCAGTTTGGCGGCCAGACCCCGCTGAAACTGGCGAATGCGCTTTATGAAGAAGGCATCCCGATCTTGGGCACCACGCCCGACGCCATTGATCTGGCCGAAGATCGTGAACGCTTTCAACAACTGCTGCACAAGCTGGGCCTGAAACAGCCGCATAACGGCACCGCGCGGTCGCGCGACGAGGCGTTTGCCGTGGCCAAAGACGTGGGCTATCCGCTGGTGATCCGCCCGTCTTTCGTGCTGGGCGGCCGTGCGATGGAAATCATCCGCGACGACGCACAGCTTGAACGCTATATCGCCACGGCGGTGCAGGTGTCGGGCGACAGCCCGGTGCTGTTGGACAGCTATTTGTCGGGCGCTATCGAAGTTGACGTTGATGCGCTGTCTGATGGCAAAACCGTGCATGTCGCGGGCATCATGGAGCATATCGAAGAAGCTGGCGTGCATTCGGGCGACTCTGCCTGCTGCCTGCCGCCGCACTCGCTTTCGGCAGAAACCATTGCTGAACTGAAACGCCAAACCGTGCAAATGGCGCTGGCGCTGCATGTTGTCGGTCTGATGAACGTGCAGTTTGCGATCAAAGACGGCGTGATCTTTGTGCTGGAAGTCAACCCGCGTGCCTCGCGCACCGTGCCTTTCGTTGCCAAGGCCACCGATAGCGCGATTGCTGCCATTGCCGCGCGACTGATGTCTGGCGAACCGATGGCAAACTTCCCGCTGCGTGCCGCCTATAACGCCGGAGTTGGCCCCGATACGCCGCTGCCTTTGGCGGACCCCTTCACGCTGGCCGATCCGATCACGCCGTGGTTCTCGGTTAAAGAAGCAGTGCTGCCGTTTGCGCGCTTCCCCGGCGTTGACCCGGTGCTTGGGCCAGAAATGCGGTCGACCGGCGAAGTCATGGGCTGGGATCGCACCTTTGCGCTGGCGTTCCTTAAGGCGCAGATGGGCGCGGGCGTCGCCCTGCCCGACGCAGGCCGGGCGTTTGTGTCGATCAAAGACATGGACAAGACCGCCGCCTTTGCCGATGCGATGCGCGATCTGGTCGGCCTTGGTTTCGAAATCGTCGCCACCAAAGGCACCGCTGGCTGGCTGTCGGCGCAGTCCATCGCCTGCACCTTGGTCAACAAGGTCTACGAGGGCCGTCCGAACATTGTCGACCGGTTGAAAAACAACGACATCGCAATGGTTATGAACACCACCGAGGGGTCGCAGGCAATCAGCGACAGCCGCGATATTCGCCGCGTGGCGTTGATGGACAAGATCCCCTACTTCACCACCGCAGCCGCCAGCATCGCCGTTGTCGCCGCGATGAAGGCCCGCGGCGAGGGTTATGGCGTGCGCACGCTGCAAGGCTGATGCGGCAGCCCCGCAAGCGGCGAAATGCCAAAATTTGCAACACCCTGAAAGGCGCGCGCCATAGCGCGCCTTTCAGCATTTGGCGGCGCGGCAAAGCAAATACTTGACATATGCCGCAAAAGCGCCCATCTGCCCGTAATCCGAGTGCCCGTGCCGCGTGAGCATGTGTAAGGCCCGGAGACTGGTTCCCACCGCACGCAGGGGTTCCGCGACACACACGGTATCTGGCAAGGGCTGGATGCGAGGGCGTGGCGCTTCCCACTGTCGGCCTTTTGGGGCCGAAGGCGGCCAGTTGGGCCGTCAGAAAGACTATCATGACCACATTCGCAGATTTGGGGCTTTCCCCGAATATCCTGAAAGCTTTGGAAAAAACCACCATGCAAACGCCGACACCGATTCAGGTGCAGGCGATTCCGCATATTATGGCGGGCAAAGACCTGATGGGTTTGGCGCAGACCGGCACCGGCAAAACCGCGGCTTTCGGCCTGCCGCTGTTGCACCGCATTCTTGATCTGGGCCACCCGCCTGCTCCGAAAACCGTGCGCGCGCTGATCCTTGCGCCGACGCGTGAACTGGTCAGCCAGATCACCGCCAACCTGGAAGTTTTCACCAAAGGCACCGCGGTTAAAATCGCCATGGTCGTCGGCGGTGCATCGCTGTTCAAACAAGCCGAACGCCTCAAGCGCGGCGCTGACATTCTGGTCGCAACGCCGGGCCGTCTGATCGACCTGATCGAACGCGGTGATGTGACGCTGTCGGCCACCGGCTATCTGGTGCTGGACGAAGCCGACCACATGCTGGACATGGGGTTCATCCATAGCCTGCGCAAAATCGCCAAGCATATTCCGTTGAAGCGCCAGACGCTGCTGTTCTCGGCAACCATGCCGAAAGACATCGAAGAACTGGCCGAAACCTATCTGCAAAACCCGATCAAGGTGCAGGTTGCGCCTCCGGGTAAGCCCGCCGAAAAGATCGTGCAGGGCGTGCACTACCTGCCCAACGGCGACAAGGCGACGGTGCTGAAGGAATACCTGCAAAAGCATCCGGGCGAGCAGGCTTTGGTGTTTGGCCGCACGAAGCACGGGTCGGAAAAGCTGATGAAACTGTTGGTGGCCTGGGGCTTCAAGGCCGGGTCGATCCACGGCAACAAAAGCCAGAACCAGCGCGACCGCACGCTGACCGAATTCCGCAATGCAGAACTGGACGTGCTGGTTGCAACCGATGTGGCTGCGCGCGGCATCGACATTCCGGGCGTGCGCTATGTTTACAACTTCGACATGCCGAACGTGCCGGAAAACTATGTCCACCGCATTGGCCGCACCGCGCGGGCTGGCAAGGAAGGCACCGCGATTGCGTTCTGCGCCCCGGCAGAGATGGGCGAATTGCAAGCCGTTGAAAAGCTGCTGAAAAAGCCGTTGCCGATCATTGGCGGTGCGCCTTGGGCGGCCGAAGTGGTTGCGGCAGCGCCGAAGCCCGGCCAGAATCGTGGCCAGCGCCCGACCAACCGTGGCGGCCAGAAAGCTGGCTCGCAGCCCG
>JAHEDL010000022.1 GCA_024641255.1 Pseudorhodobacter sp. | reverse complement strand
TCAACCGGAGCACCGCGCTTTTGCCATTGGCGCGCCCGTTCGGTCAGTTCGGCCACGCCCTTTTTGCCGACACCGGCGTGCAGCGTGCCGACTGGATTTGCTTCGCAGTCAATGGCGTGGCGGCGCACCATTTCCCAAACATAAGCGGGACCGGCGCCCAGAAAATCCAGCAGGCGGTTGCCGTAATCCTGCCCCAAGGTGGCGATCAGGTCTTCGGGCATGACCCACATGCCCGCATTGACCAGACCGACGTTGCGCCCAGAGCCGCCAAAGCCGATCTCTGCCGCCTCTAGCACCACCGAACTGATGCCGCGTTCGGCAAGGTGCAGCGCGGTGGAAAGGCCGGTGTAGCCCGCACCAATGATGGCCACTTCGGTCGTCACCGCGCCGTCAAGCGGGCGGGTTTGCGGGGCGGCAGGGGCGGTCTTTTCCCAAAGACCATGCGAGCGCGGATCATTCTGCATCATCTGTCCTTATGTTCGGCGGCCCCGGTGATCACCGAAGAAACCGCAGAATTCTGCGACTTTCATCTGCCAGACCTGCGTGTTAGGGTAGCAAGCGTTTTTCATAACATCATACCGTGTGGTAATGTCTATCAGAGCACCAAGACGGTTTTTGCCATCGCTGCCGCTTTTGGCGGCGTTTGAATCTGCGGCGCGCACGGGGTCGATTACCCAAGCTGCGGCAGAGCTTTCGCTGACCCAATCAGCAGTTTCGCGGCAGGTGAAGGCGCTGGAAGGCCAGTTGGGGGTAGAGCTTTTTGTGCGCGAAAAGCAAAAGATCCGGCTGACATCGGGCGGGCAGGTTTACGCGCGTGAAATCCGCGAGGCGCTTGGCAAGATTTCAAGCGCGTCGCTGAACTTGCTGGCCAATCCGTTGGGCGGAACTTTGACGTTGGCAGTGCCGCCGACCTTTGGGGCGCGCTGGCTGATGCCGCGATTGCCGCGGTTTTTGGAGCGCCACCCGGAAGTGACGCTGAATGTGCTAAGCCGGTTGACCCAGTTTGATTTCAAGCAAGATATCATTGATGCGGCTATCTATTTTGGGCAATCCGAATGGACTGCAGCCGAAATGATCTTGCTGCGCTCCGAAGTGATGGTGCCGGTCTGCGCGCCGCAACTGGCGAAACGCTTCGATTTTCACGAGGCCAAAGATATTCGCAATGCGCCGCTGTTGCATCTGACGACGCGGCCGGATGCCTGGGAACATTGGCTGCGCCATTACGGCGTTGATGATCGCGGCGTGCAGGGCATGTTGTTTGATCAGTTCACCACCTTGTTCGAAGCCGCCGCTGCTGGCTTGGGTGTTGCGCTGTTGCCGGACTTTTTGTTTGCCGATGATTTGCGCAGCGGCCGGATCGTGCAGGCGCTGCCGATGCCGTTGCAAAGCAATGACGCCTATCATCTGTGCTGGCCCGATGATCGCAGCGCCTATCGCCCGCTTGCGGTGTTTCGCGACTGGTTGCTTGAAGAAACGGCGGCGGACCGCGCCTAAACGGCGGGACGTTGCGGCGCGCAGTCATTCCATTTCTGCATGAAGTCTGCCGCAATCGGCGAAAGCCATGCCGGTGGGGCCATGCTATCTGGCGACCTTGACGACCCCACGACAAGGAGCGCGGACGCCATGAGCGCCAGAACCCATATCAGCCCCGACACCATTCGCAGCCGGTTTTCGGCAGCGATGTCCGCCATGTATCGCGACGAGGTGCCGGCCTATGGCACGCTGATGGAATTGGTCGGGGCGGTGAACCGCGAAACTTTGGCGGCCGATCCGGCAGAGCGGGCCAGACTTGCGGCGAATGACGACCTTGGTCGGATTTCCGAGGAACGTCATGGCGCGATCCGGCTTGGCACGGCGGCAGAGCTGCACATGATGCGGCGGCTGTTTGCTGTGATGGGAATGCTGCCGGTTGGCTATTATGACCTGTCCGAAGCCGGGGTGCCGGTGCATTCCACCGCGTTTCGGCCCGTGGGCGAGGCGGCGCTGAAACGCAATCCGTTTCGGGTTTTCACATCGCTTTTGCGGCTTGATCTGATTGCTGATGCGGCGTTGCGGGCCGAGGCGGCGGCGCTTTTGGCGGCGCGGCAAATCTTTACCCCCGCTTGTGTTGCCTTGATCGGCCAAGCCGAAGCGGCAGGTGGGCTGACCGACGCCGAGGCGGATCGGTTTGTTGCCGAGGCGCTGGAAACTTTTCGCTGGCAGCCGCGCGCCAATGTGACGTTGCAGATGTATCATCGGTTGCATGATGCGCATCGGCTGATTGCCGATGTGGTTGCGTTTCGCGCGCCGCATATCAATCACCTGACGCCGCGGACGCTGGATATTGATGCGGTGCAGGCACGGATGCCGGGGGTGGGGATCAGCCCCAAGGCGGTTGTCGAAGGCCCGCCGACGCGTAAATGCCCGATTTTGCTGCGGCAAACCTCATTCAAGGCGCTGCAAGAGCCGGTTGCGTTCCGGCAGGGCGACGGGTGGGAAGATGGGTCGCACACAGCGCGATTTGGCGAGATTGAGCAGCGTGGCGTGGCGCTGACCCCGAAGGGGCGCGCGCTTTATGATCTGTTGTTGACCCAGACGCGCGCGATCGCGCGGCCTGCGGCAGATGGGTCGAACGCGGCCGAATATATGGCGGCGCTGGCCAAGGTTTTTGCCGCCTTTCCCGATGATTGGGCGACATTGCGGTCCGAAGGGCTGGCATATTTCACCTATAGCCTGACCGAAAAGGGTGTGGGCGCGACGGTGGGCGATCAAAGCGCCGATGCGTTGATTGCGAAAGGTGTGCTGCGGTTTGATCCGGTGGTTTATGAAGATTTTCTGCCAGTCAGTGCGGCGGGGATATTCCAGTCGAACCTGGGCGACGGCGCGGCGCAAGATTTTGTGGCCAGCCCGAACCAGCAGCGGTTTGAGGCTGATCTGGGGGCGGCCGTGCTGAATGAGTTCGAGCATTACGCTGCAATCGAGGCCGCATCGCTTGCCGCCTGTCGCGCCGCACTGGGCAAGGCCGTAGCATGAGCGATTCCGCCCTTGCGCAATTGCGCGCGCTGCTGGGACCGCGCGGGGTTCTGACGGCCGCCGAAGATATGATCGGTTACGAAACCGGTGCGCGCTATGATCGGGGCCACGCGCTTGCGGTGCTGCGGCCTGCAACCACAGAGGAAGTGTCGCAAGCGGTGGCGATATGTGTGCGCCACGGGCTGCACATCATTCCGCAGGGTGGCAATACGGGATTGGTTTCGGGGGCGACCCCCGATGCCAGCGGCCAGCAAGTGGTGCTAAGCCTGCAACGGCTGACGGGCAGTTTTGCGCTTGATGCCGACAATCGCAGTGTGACGCTGGGGGCGGGGTACAGATTATCAGAGGTTAACCGCCGACTGGCGGCCGAGGGGCTAAGTTTTCCGATTGATCTGGGGGCGGACCCGGCGATTGGCGGCATGATTGCCACCAATACCGGCGGCGCGCGTTTTTTGCGGTATGGCGATGTGCGCGCCAATGTGTTGGGGCTGACGGTGGTTTTGGCCGACGCCGCGGGCACGGTGCTGCAGCTTGGCGGGGCCTTGTACAAGAACAACACTGGCGTCGATTGGCGGCAGCTTTTTATCGGCACCAGCGGCAGTTTCGGGATTATAACCGAGGCGGTGCTAAGGCTGCATCCGCTGCCCCGCGATCAGGCGGCGGCAATCTTGGTGCCAAGTTCGGGCGCGGCGGTGTTGCCCCTGCTGCGTGCGATGGAAGATCGGCTTGGCCCAGAGCTTTCAGCGTTTGAAGGCATGTCGGGCAATGCGATGCAGGCCGCGTTGCAGCATGTTCCGGGCCTGCGGACGCCCTTTGCCGAAGGCTTGCCCGACTATGCGATCCTTGCCGAAGTGTCGCGCGCGCGCCGCCCGCGTCTTGGCGAAGCGGGGGCCGAAGATCTGCTGCAAGAGGTTCTGGCCGACATCATCGAAGAGCGGCCCGACTTGCTGGTCGACGCACGTTTTGGCGCGCATGATCGGATTTGGGCGCTGCGCCATGCGCTTTCGGAAGGCGTCAAAGCGATGGGGCGGCTGATTGCCTTTGATCTGGCGTTTCGTCGTGGCGACATCATGCGGTTTTGTGACCAGATGAAAGCGCAGATGCCAGACCGTTTTCCCGGCGTGACGATCTGTGATTTTGGCCACATTGGCGACGGCGGCGTGCATTTCAACCTTGTCGTTGCGGCTGACAGTGCGCTGGCCACCGACCCCGCGCAAGAAGCGGCTTTGCGCGACTGGGTGTTTGATGTCACGGTGCGTGACTTTGGCGGCAGTTTTAGCGCCGAGCATGCCATTGGCCGCAAAAACCAGCGCTGGCACGATCTTTACACCCCCGACAGCCATCGTCGTCTTTCCCGCGCGCTTCGCGCGGCCACCTCACCCGCCGGGCTTGGCGCGGTGACCTTCGGATAATCAAATGGAGCCTATCATGTCTCAGACCATCGCTGCCCGCGCGACTTCGCTTCTTGACCGGCTTGGCGTGCCTGCCGACGCCTATGTGGGTGGCAGCCTTGCCAGCTTTACCCCGATCACCGGCGAAGAGGTCGCGCGGCTGAAGGTGGATAGTTTGGCCAGCACCGAGGCCGCGATTGCCCGCGCCCGTGCCGGATTTGAGGCCTGGCGCACTGTGCCCGCGCCGCGCCGGGGTGAGTTGGTGCGCCTTTTGGGCGAAGAATTGCGGGCGGCGAAGGATGACCTTGGTGCGCTGGTATCGCTTGAAGCCGGTAAAATTCCGTCCGAAGGCTTGGGCGAAGTGCAGGAAATGATCGACATCTGCGATTTTGCAGTGGGTCTTTCGCGTCAGCTTTACGGGTTGACCATTGCCAGCGAACGTCCCGGCCACCGGATGATGGAAACCTGGCATCCGCTGGGCGTGGTGGGGGTGATTTCGGCATTCAACTTCCCGGTCGCGGTTTGGTCGTGGAACGCGGCTTTGGCGCTGGTCTGCGGCAATTGCGTGGTGTGGAAACCTTCGGAAAAGACGCCGCTGACGGCTTTGGCGGCGCAGGCGATTTTTGATCGTGCGCTGGCGCGTTTTGGCGATGCGCCCGCAGGTCTGTGCCAAGTTTTGATTGGCGGCCCCGACATTGGTGCGGCCTTGGTGGCAAGCCATGACGTGGCACTGATTTCGGCCACCGGGTCCACCCGCATGGGCAAGATTGTCGGGCCAAAAGTGGCCGAGCGGTTCGGCCGGTCGATCCTTGAACTTGGCGGCAACAATGCCGGGATTGTTTGCCCGTCGGCCGATCTGAACATGGCGTTGCGGGCGATTGCCTTTGGCGCGATGGGCACTGCTGGGCAGCGCTGCACCACCATGCGCCGGCTGTTTGTGCATGAGGCGGTTTATGACGCGCTGGTGCCGCGTCTGATCAAGGCCTATGCGTCGGTAAGCGTTGGCAACCCGTTGGAAAGCAAGGCTTTGGTTGGCCCGCTGGTGGATCGTGCGGCGTTTGATGCCATGCAAACCGCACTGACAGCCGCGCGCGCGGCAGGCGGCACGGTGTATGGCGGCGAGCGGGTGACGATTGGTCCTGACACCGCGTTTTATGCCCGCCCGGCCTTGGTTGAAATGCCAGAGCAGACTGGCCCGGTGTTGGAAGAAACCTTCGCGCCGATCCTTTATGTGATGAAATACAGCGACGCGACCGATGTGATCCGCAAGCACAACGCGGTTGGCGCGGGCCTGTCGTCTTCGATTTTCACGCTGGATGTGCGTGAGATGGAAACCTTCCTGTCGGCGGCCGGGTCGGACTGCGGCATTGCCAACGTCAACATCGGCACCTCTGGCGCCGAGATCGGTGGCGCATTTGGTGGCGAGAAGGAAACCGGCGGCGGGCGTGAAAGCGGCTCTGACGCGTGGAAGGGCTATATGCGGCGCCAGACCAGCACGGTGAACTATTCGTCATCCCTGCCGCTGGCGCAGGGCGTGGTGTTTGATATCGACTAGATTGATTGGTTTGTGGGGGGGCTGGTTGGCCCCCCGAGACAGATCCTTGGCGGGTCAGGCCGCCGAGGGTGATTAACGCTTGCTGATGGGGGCAGCACGTCGCTTGGCTTGCAGGGGCAGGACGGCCCGATTTAGGGGATGATGCCATGCTGCGGGTCGCCCACAGGGGCCACCATGCGCCAAGCCTGCACCGCTGCGGGTA
Organism: Pseudorhodobacter sp.; assembly: GCA_024641255.1. Lineage (GTDB taxonomy): Bacteria > Pseudomonadota > Alphaproteobacteria > Rhodobacterales > Rhodobacteraceae > Cypionkella. The sequence goes on along the minus strand of JAHEDL010000022.1, from coordinate 146 downwards.
TCAAGGGCGACAGGTCCGTTGTTACCCTCCCCGCTGAAGCTTTCGGATCTTCTTCAGGGCCAATATTGAAGCTGCCTGATCCCGGTTGCCGCAAGGTTTCTCGGGCGTCTTTCGTTAGCAGCTGCCGTAGTTCTTTTTGCCGCTTG
>JAHEDL010000020.1 GCA_024641255.1 Pseudorhodobacter sp. | reverse complement strand
CCGCAGCGTTGGCGAAAGCCCCAAGCCAAGGTTCTGCGCCAAGGTCAGATGCGGAAACAGGTTTTGATCCTGAAACAGAATGGTCGAAGGCCGCTGCCCCGGTGGTTCCCCGGCAAGGTCGCGGCCCAGCCACAGCACCCGCCCCGATGCTGGCGGCAAAAACCCCGCAATCGCCATCAGCAGAGTCGATTTACCGGACCCTGACGGCCCGATGATGGCAATGTGTTCGCCCGCAGCCGCGCCCCAATCGGCGGTCAGGCAAAAGCTGCCCTGACGCAGCGTTAACGACTCAAGCGTCAGCATAGTGGCTTCCGATACGGTCAAAGACCCAAAACAGCGCATAGCTTGCGCCAACAAGGATAAGGGCGGCAGCGGCGGCTTGCTCCATGCGGTAGGCGCCCATCAACCGCTGCACCAGCAGCGGCAAGGTGGCACCACTGTCGCCCGCAAACAGCGCAATCACGCCAAGGTCGCCCATCGAAAGCGCCGCCGCAAGGCCAGTGCCATAGCCCAGCGGCCGGGCCAAGCGCGGCAACACAACATAGCGCAGGGCGGCGGTGGGCGGCAGGCCAAGCGACGCGGTCAGCCTGCCATAGTCTTGCTGAATCTGGCGCAGTTCGGGCAGCAGCAGCCGAAACAGGTAGGGCAGCGTTAAGGTGGCGTTCACCACAACCGTGACCGGCAGCGCCACAGTTTCAACGCGCAAGAAGGGATGCAGCGCAAGAAACAGCCCGGTGCCAAGCACGAGGCTAGAGGCTGCCATCGGCAACATAGCAACGGTTTCGGTCCATTTCTGCCCCTTCGCAACCGCCTGCGCCAAGCTTACAGCCGCCGCGGTCGCTATCACGGCCGACAGCAGCGCCACAGCCACAGACCGCAACAGCGCATACCAGATGCCAGCGGGCAAGTCTTGCAGGCCCGGCACGCCCTTGACCACAACACCAAGCAGTGGCGTCATCAAGAACACCGCCACCGCAGCAAGCATCACCGCGTCAACACCACGCCGCCAGCCGCTTGGGCCATCCATCACCTGATGCGATGCAACGCCCGCGCCAAAACCCTGCGCCACCGTAAACCGCGCCGCCATCAGCGTGACAGCCGCGCACAGCGCGAATTGCAGCGTTGCCAACAAGGCCGCGCGCCCCAGATCGAAATCAAAACGCAGCGCCTGATAAATCGCAAGCTCTAACGTGCTGGCCTTTGGACCGCCGCCCAGCGTCAGCGCGATGGCAAAACTGGTCAGACAAATCAGAAAGATCATCATCAAAATACCGGGCAACTGCGCCCGCAGCAGTGGCAGTTCAAGATGACGAAACTGCGCCGAAGGTGGCATGCCCAGCGATTGCGCCAGCCGAAACCGCTCTGCCGGAATCGCTTGCCAGCCATGCAGCAGCATCCGCGTGGCCAGGGGCAGGTTGAAAAACACATGCGCGATGACGACGCCCTGCAGGCCAAAGATCGACACCTCGGGCAGATGCAGCGCCGCAAGGCCAAGGTTCAGCGGGCCATTGCGGCCAAACACCGCCAGCAATCCCAAAACTGCAACAACCACCGGCAAGACAAAGGGTGCCGCCATAAGCCGCACAAAGCCGTCGCGGCCCGGAAAGCGGCGCCTGAACAGGGCGCGGGCGGTTGGAATGGCCAGCAAACCCGAAAGCCCCGCCGACAGGCTGGCTTGCAGCACGGTAAAGCGCAGCGCCGCCCAGTCATGCGGGGCCAAAGCAAAGCTGTCGGCCCGCAACGCCACCATCGCCGCGCTGCCCCCGATAAGCGCGACGATGGTCAGGCTCAGCCAAAAGGCCGGGCTTATTTGGACAGCGCGGTCTGCCATTCCTCGATCGCTTTGCCACGCAGGCTTTCCGCCTCTGCTGCCGGGAACAGCAGTGACTTTGTAGGCTGGATCAGGGTTTCGAACCCCTTCGGCAGCCCTGCTTTCGGCGTGGTGGCCGGATACATCCAGTTTGTGGTGATCAGCGTCGTCTGCGCCTCATCGCCCGTCAGATAGGCAAGAAAGGCATCCGCAAGCGCGGGCTGATTGGTATGCGCGGTTTTGCCCGCAACCTCGACCTGCATATAATGCCCCTCGTCAAACAAGGCAGCCGATTTGGTGGCATCGGTTTCAGCGATAAGATGGTAGGCGGGCGAGGTGGTGTAAGACAGCACCATATCGGCCTGTCCATCAAGGAACATGCCATAGGCCTCCGACCAACCGGGCGTAACTGTGACGATATTGTCGGCCAGATCGGCCCAGATTTGCGGCGCCTGATCGCCATAGGCGGCCTTGACCCACATCAGCAGACCAAGCCCCGGCGTTGACGACCGCGGATCTTCGATAACAATCTTCAGATCAGATGCAGCCAGTTCTTTGAAATTCTTCGGCGGGGTTTTCAGCTTGGTATTGTCATAGACAAAGGCAAAGTAGCCCCAATCGAATGGCACGAAATTGGCGTCAGAAAACGGCACCGGCAGGGTGTTGGCCGGGGCCGTGACCGGCGCAAACAATCCTTCGGCAGAGGCAGTGAGATTGGTATCCAGCCCGATCACCACATCAGCATCGGTCTTGTCGCCTTCCAGCTTCAACCGCGCCAGAACGGCTGCGCCATCACCGGCGGTGACGTATTGCACATCACAGCCGCAGGTCGCCTCGAACCCCTTTTCAATCGCAGGGCCGGGGCCCCATTCGGGGGTGAAGCTGTCATAGGTCAACACGGTCAGCACGGGCGTTTCGGCCATTACTTGGGTCGCAATGGTCAGAAGGCCCGCAGCAAGGAGTTTGGTTTTCATCGATCTCTCCATGGTGCGACGGTTGGTCGGGGATGGAGTGTTCCATGCACCTTCCCTCCGCCGGTATAATCCGGTTCAGGTTCGACGGGTTCGCATCGCTGCATCTCAGCCGGTGTAGGCTCCCCGAGGTGGGACCGAGGATAGGCGAAAACGCCGTCGGCGCAAGGGGGCGCATGTTTGGGGTTTATTGGGGGTCAGGCTTGGCTTATTGGAAAGCCATGCAAGGAGCCTGCACATGAGCCTGAACACCTTCGGTCATCTTTTCCGCGTCACCACCTGGGGCGAAAGCCACGGGCCGGCGATTGGTTGCACGGTGGACGGCTGTCCTTCTGGTGTGCAGCTTTCAGAGGCAGATCTGCAGCCGTGGCTGGATCAGCGCAAGCCGGGCACCAGCAAGTTCACCACGCAGCGGAAGGAACCGGACGAGGTGCGCATTCTGTCGGGTGTGTTCGACGGGGTGACGACGGGGACGCCGATCCAGTTGATGATCGAGAATACCGACCAGCGCAGCAAGGATTACGGCGATATCGCGCAGGCGTTTCGGCCGGGGCATGCGGATATTACCTATCATCAGAAATACGGGGTGCGGGATTACCGGGGCGGCGGGCGGTCTTCGGCGCGCGAGACGGCGAGCCGGGTGGCGGCGGGGGGCGTGGCGCGGGCGGTGCTGGCGCAACTGGTGCCGGAACTGCGGATCAGCGGATATATGGTGCAGATGGGCGTGCAGGGGATCGATCGGGCGCGGTTCGATGCGGCGGTGATCGGGGGCAACCCGTTCTTCTGCCCCGATCCGGTCGCCGCGGAGGCTTGGGCGGTTTATCTGGATGAGTTGCGGCTGTCCCACAATTCGGTGGGGGCGGTGATCGAGGTGGTGGCGACGGGCGTGCCTGCGGGGTTGGGGGCGCCGTTGTATGGCAAGCTGGATTCCGATCTTGCCAGCGCGATGATGTCGATCAACGCGGTGAAGGCGGTCGAGATTGGTGACGGGATGGCGGCGGCGACGCTGACCGGGGTTGAGAATGCGGATGAAATCCGGATGGGGGCGAACGGGCCAGAGTTCTTGTCGAACCACGCCGGGGGGATCTTGGGCGGGATCAGTTCGGGGCAGCCGGTGGTGGTGCGGTTCGCGGTGAAGCCGACCTCTTCGATCCTGACGCCGCGGGCGACGATCAATGCGCGGGGCGAGGAAATTGATCTGATCACCAAGGGGCGGCACGACCCCTGTGTCGGCATCCGCGCGGTTCCGGTGGGCGAGGCGATGATGGCCTGCGTTTTGCTGGACCACCTGCTGCTGGACCGGGGCCAAACCGGAGGGGTTCGGGGGCGGATTGGGTAAGGTCCCAACTCGGGACCTTTTTTTGTTGTTTGATTTCAGTGGGTTGGGGTGGTTAATTTAAGGATTTGTTAAGATTTGGTAGAGTTGGCAGACGCTTGTAAGCGACCGCAATCTGTACGTGCCCTACTTTCGTTCAAGTACAGGATGCTTGAAACTCTGGCTAAGTTGGTCCTGTATTAAATCCCTTAACTTAGTTCCTTTTGCCAATCGGTCCGTTCCACCCAAAGAATTGTAAGATGTAAGAACTGCCCGAATTCTTTCTATAATATATTCGTCTTTTACTGCTGCTATTTCAATTTTGCTGACACTATCTGCGTCAGGTTTGGCCTTCCGCACCAATGACGCAACCACGCTATATAAAACGTAGAAGCGAATATTATTTCGGTCACGCGGTGACAGCGTTCCATCATCCCGCATTATCCTATCTATCTTTTTAATAAGCGCACCGCATACACAGTACAAACCAATTGAGAAATTCTCTGAAAACACCTTGTTGTATTCGGAATTTTCTTTGATCAGCGTAGATGGGCGGGCACGTGCTTGATCGGGACGTTGTAGAATTGCTGACATTACCGATTGCGCCATCAGGCCGATACTAATAATCGAATCTGCTGGCTTTCCTTGATTCTTATAGTAGTTTTTTCTGCGATCGTAGAACAAGCCAACTGATTTTAGAGCCTGTTCAACATCCCGTTGAATCTTATCTGTCGCTCGCAACATCGCTGCTTGGATCGAGTTCTGACTATTAATTGCCTTTATAATCTTGTCTCTGGTTTCATCATCCTCTGATGCAATTACTTTAACAAGAACAAGTCGTCTATCAATGGGACGCGGCTCGCTAAAATACCTAGCAATTTGCGTCGACGTTTGAAGTCCGTTAACTATTTGAGGGTTCTCAAGAGTTAACTTTCCTCCGGCTATAGATGCCCTTCCAGCAAGAATAGTCACGCCATTGTTCATCGCCCAAAAGTCGACGCTACTTTCATTGAGCAATGTGCTTTGAATCTCCGAGTTTACCTCAGTAGAACCCTGAAAATCTCGAACATTTGATTCAAAGAGATCTAAACTTAAATTGGTAGTTCCAGCTTTAATAAAGAAATCAAAATCTGATAGTTCACATAAAACAACGTAACCATTCTCTGCACTTAAATCATGCTTGAACTTTAGTTCGAAGGTTTGTTTTTTTGTCTTACGGGCTAGCGCAAGCAGCGCACTAGGTGTCAGAAAATTTACCTTTACAGTGGCCTCGGGAAGAAGCACGTTTAAAGACTTTTCAAGCTCGCCGCATTTTTCGTAAAGATTTTTGTGAATCTTTTCATCTGCCCGCTTACAAGAGTAGTGAACGCTTACGTTAACTTCTGGAAATTTAGACGCCAACAAACGATACGCCTTTCTGAATCTGCTAAACGCAGATTTTACAGAATTGTTGTACTGTGGGAAAAGACTATCGTTAGCGTCTAGCTTTAGAAGATGATTGGTCGTAGAAATTATTTTGTTAATATCAGATTCGCTGAAGCCATTTGCAGACTTTGCTTGAAAGATATGCAAATCAATAGCAACGTTTTTTTTATATTTTGCCTGATCAAAATCATCGTAGACTAGCTCATCATTTATGAAGCAATAGACGGCATCGACCCCGCCATCGTGCTCACCGTCAACTATACCGGATTCAATTTCCTCATATGAAAGATCCAAATCTTTCAACACCTGTTCCGAGGTGAATATCTCAAAAAAATCTTCCGCCGAAATATTTGGATTGCGCTCCGCCTTTTGCTGCTCCAAAACATCCGTAAGAAGTTGTTGTGCGTTTCCAGACATAATCAATCTAACTCTGCAACTGTTAACTATTACCCTACCGATAAACTTGCCGCAGCATCTATGCAAGCAGAAGTAGAATTTCTTTATTTTCTTACAGCTCCCTCTGAAACCACCGCTCCACATGGTCCATCACGTCGTCGATCAGGCCTCCGGTTTTCGCCTCGGGGCCGGTGAATTTTAGCGCCCAGCCGTTCACGCATTTCTCGCGCCGGATCGTCAGGCCTTGGCGCAGGTGCAACAGTCGGCGCGGGCGGCTGGGGTGGGTGGCGGTGGCTTCGGTTTCGGGGGCGAGCGCCTCGGTCAGCGTGGGGATCAGGGCGGCCCATTGGCTGGGCAGGCTTTTGCCGTGGTTTTCGTGCAAGATGTGC
>JAHEDL010000018.1 GCA_024641255.1 Pseudorhodobacter sp. | reverse complement strand
TGCCGCGGCTTTCCAAAATCTCGTCGATCAGACCCCAAGATTTGGCGTCTTCGGCAGACATGAAATTGTCACGCTCTAGCGCGGCTTCAACCGTCGCATAATCATTTCCGGTATGCTTGACGTAGATTTCGTTCAAGCGACGCTTCAACTTTTCGGTTTCGCGGGCGTGAATCATGATGTCAGTCGCCTGACCCTGATAGCCGCCCGACGGCTGGTGCACCATGACGCGGGAGTTCGGCAGCGAGAAGCGCATGCCTTTTTCGCCAGCGGTCAGCAGCAGCGACCCCATCGAGGCCGCCTGCCCGATCACCAGGGTCGACACCTTGGGACGGATGTATTGCATGGTGTCGTAGATCGACAGACCCGAGGTCACAACGCCGCCGGGGCTGTTGATATACATAGCGATTTCCTTCGAGGGGTTTTCCGCCTCGAGGAACAAAAGCTGGGCGCAGATCAGCGACGACATGCCATCATGCACCGGGCCGGCCAGAAAAATGATCCGCTCTTTCAGCATACGGCTGAAAATATCGTAAGCGCGTTCGCCACGGCTGGTCTGTTCGACCACCATGGGGACGAGCGTGTTCATGTAAAAGTCAACGGGATCGCGCATGAAAACCTGCCTGTTGGTCCGTGGGAATGGTTGTACTGCCGGATACTTTACCAGAGTCTTAGTGTCGCGCGCCGGGGGGTGCAAGGGCGGCTGATCTTTCGACAGGCAAGTTCCGTTCCCGGTTTACCCCGCAAAGCGTGGCAACTGTCTTAACGGGCAACGGAAAACTCTGCGCGCAGGCCGCCGAGGGAATCGCTTTCGGTCAGCCACAACGCGCCGCCATGGCTGCGAGCGATATCGGCGGCAATCGAAAGCCCCAGGCCGACGCCACCGCCCCGGTTGGGATCGCGGGCGGCATCCAGCCGTTTGAACGGCTCCATCGCTTCGTCGCGGCGTTCGTGCGGGATGCCCGGGCCGTTGTCTTCGACAATGAATTTAACTGCGCGGTCGCTGCTGATCAGGCTAAGCTGGCACAGAGTGCCGTGGCGCACCGCATTGCCGATCAGGTTTTCAAGCGCCCGCGTGATGGCTTGCGGGCGCAGGCGCAGGGTTTCGGGCGCATCAATGGCGCCAAGCTGCACCGCCTGCCCCATGCGCTGTGCGTTTTCGACCGCCCGGCGCAGCAAGGTTGCGGGATTGACTGGCTCTGCCGCCTCCATCGCGTCGCCGCGCGCGAAGGCCAAAAATTCATCGACCAGCCGTTCCATATCGGTGACATCGCGTTGCAGCGCCTTGGTTTCTTCGTCTTCGGGCAAAAACGACAGGCCAAGTTTTAGCCGGGTCAAGGGCGTGCGCAGATCGTGGCTGACGCCCGACAGCATCAGGGTGCGGCTTTCGATCTGGCGTTCGATGCGGGCGCGCATATTCAAGAACGCATTGCCCGCCGCGCGCACTTCGGTGGCACCGCGCGGGCTATAGGGCAAGGTCTGGCCCTTGCCAAACGCCTCGGCGGCAAGGGAAAGTCGGGTGATCGGCGTCAGTTGGTTGCGCAAGAAGATATAGGCGATGAACGTCATTAGCGCCGAGGTGAACACCATCCACACCAACAATTGATGCGGATTGCTGGCGGAAACCCGGCTGCGCGGCACCACGACCCGCATCAGCCCGCGCGGCCCATCCAGATAAAGCCGAACAACGCGGCTGTCGCTGGTCAGATCTACCGCAAGAACACCGGTGAGTTGATCGCGCAGGGTCAGCATCACCTCGCGCCCCGAATAATCCAGAAACCTGCGGCTGTCTTGCTGCGGCAGATCGGACGGTGCCAACGGGAAACTGACGGTCAGGTTCAGTCCATCGGCAAGCTGCGCCGCCTTGGTTTGCGCGCTTGCAAGATCTGGCGCGGTGGCGACATGGGCCAGCAGATATTTGATTTCGATCACCACGCCGCCGGTCATTTGCCGCGTAACGCCTTCGAAATGGCGCTGGATGAAGGCGACAGAGACGATAAGCTGCACCACAATAACCGGCAAAACCAGAATAAGCGCGGCTCTGCCGAACAGGCTGCGGGGAAAAAAGGATTTGAGACGCAGGCGCATAGCGGCAAGATTACGCGCCGGGGTCCAGCTTGGGAAGGTGCGATGAACAAGGGCGAGACGCAAATTGAGGCGGTGCTGCCGGGTATTCTGCGGTTGCGGGCAGCGAATCCTTCGGCGCTGACCGGCACCGGCACCAACACTTATGTGCTGACCGGGGCGCAGGGCGCGGTGGTGATTGACCCCGGCCCCGACCTTGATGCGCATCTTGCAGCGATTCTGGCGGCTTTGGGCGACCGACCCTTGCAGTCGATTCTACTGACCCACGCGCATCTGGACCATAGTGCGCTGTGCCCACGGCTTGCAGCGCAAACGTCGGCGAAAACCTATGCCTTTGGCCCCGCCGTGGCAGGCCGCAGTGCCGTGATGCAGCGGCTGGCGGCCGAGGGGCTTGCGGGCGGCGGTGAGGGCATCGACCCAACGTTCAGCCCCGATGTCAGCGTTGCCGATGGCGAGGTGCTGGAGTTGGCCGGCCTTGCAATCAAGGCGCTGCACACCCCCGGCCATATCGGCAGCCACCTTTGCTTCGGCCTTGGGCCGCTGCTGTTTTCAGGCGATCATGTGATGGAGTGGTCAACAACGCTGGTATCGCCGCCCGATGGCGATATGGGTGCCTATATGGCATCGCTGCAGCGCCTTTCCGGTGAACTTTGGCAGGTGTTTCTACCCGGACATGGCGGGTTGGTCCCCGACCCTGCCGCGCGGCTGCAAGAGTTGATCGTGCATCGCCGCGCCCGCGAGGCTTCCATTCTGTCAGAGCTGCGTGAGGGCGCGAAAACGCCTGCCGAATTGGCGCTTTGCATCTATGCAGCCAGCACCCCCGCCGCCCTGCTGCCTGCGGCTGCAAGAAATATTCTTGCTCATCTTATTGATCTGAATGACAGAAATGTCGTCAGCACCCTTGGCAGGCTTGGATCAGAGACAAAATTTCATTTGATCTGACATCGGATGCATTTTTCTTCACTTCGCCTCTTTACGCCCCCAAATCAGGTTGCTATACGGCCCACATGTTCCGGTGTAGCTCAGCGGTAGAGCAGTTGACTGTTAATCAATTGGTCGTAGGTTCGATCCCTACCGCCGGAGCCAATAATCCCTTTGGGGTTAGCTACTTGAAAGAAACCCGCTTCGGCGGGTTTTTTTGTTTTTCGGGCTTTGTCACTGCATTTGCAGTGGTTGCCGGTAATGCGCCCGGTCATAATCCGTCTCCACCGGATGCTGTTGGCGGGTCGAATGCTGCCATGGCGGCGACGCAAGAGCCTGTCTGTAGGGGTGGGGATCTGGTGCGGCCGAGATTACCGATCTTGACGGCCAAAAGAAGTTCTTCCGAAAGCGCGAGTTTTGCGCGGACTGGGGCCGTTGCCGGTGATGTCGCGGTCGTTGAAATGCTTGCGCCCTACAGATACCGGGTCAGCCTCAAACGGGTTGCTGCAGCATCCAAAAGTTAGCCAGCGATGGCGTATTCCGGCCGACAACCGCAGGCAAGATCAAGCAGCGTCGCGCGGGCTGGTGGGGTGCGTCTGCACCGCTAACGCGGGTGCGGCCTCTCGCTGCAGGACGGCCGCGAAGAAGCCGTCGGTTTCATGGCGGGCGGGGGTCAGCGACAAGTGGTCGGAGTGAGCCGAACCCGTCAGGTGCGGGGCGGCCTGGTGCAGTGGCACAACCTGAAAAGCGGGATGCGCGGCAAGGAAAGCCGCCACCTGATCTTCGTTTTCTTCGGATAAAACCGAGCAGGTCGCATAGACAAGCCGTCCGCCCGGTTTCACCAGACGCGCGGCACTGGCAAGGATACGAGACTGCAAATCCACCAAGTTGTCCAAACCCAATTCTGGCGGGCGCCAGCGGGCATCGGGATTGCGCCGCCATGTGCCGGTGCCGCTGCAGGGGGCGTCGACCAGAACCCGATCGAACCCGCCCTTGTGGCGCTTGACCCAGCGGTCGGTTTCACTTGCCAGCACCCGTGTCTCGACATTGTGCAGTCCGGCGCGCCGGATCCGTTCGGCACAGCGTTTCAGGCGGGCGGCGTTTACATCACAGGCGACAATGTGGCCCTTGTTGGCCATCTGGGCCGCGAGCGCCAAGGTCTTGCCGCCCGCTCCGGCGCAGAAATCGACGACACGCTCGCCGGGCTTTGCGTCGAGCAAGAGGGCGACAAGCTGCGAGCCTTCGTCCTGAATCTCGATCTCGCCGCTTTTCAGCCCCGGCAGTCGGGCCAGAGACAGGCGTTCGCGCAGGCGGATACCGTTTGGCGCAAGCTTTGTAGCCTCGGCACGAAGACCCAAGCTTTTTAATTCGTGCAGCATCGCCGCGCGCGTCGATTTGATCGGATTGACCCGCAGATCAAGCGGCGGTGGCACCAAGGTCGCCGCCATTTCGGCCCCAAGCGACGCAGCGAAGCGCCGCCGCAGCGGGGCAAGAGCCCAAGGCGGGCATTCCAGCCGCACCGCTTCGGGCATGTCCGGGTGGTCTATGCTGCTGCCCCGCAGCTGGAGAAGAAGGGCATCTTCGGGGTTGGTCAGGGCGGAGGGGGCGAATTTTGCGCCATCGAACAAACGCTTGATCTGATCGGGCGTCTTGCCTTCGGCAAGCGTAAGCCACGCCAACAGCCGATTGCGCGGGGTGTCACTGCTGGCTTGTCGGGCCAGCCACCAGCCAAGCCGGGCGCGATGCCGAAGCAGCGCGTAAAGCAGTTCCAGCATCGAACCGCGATCGCTATCGTCGATATGGCGACGCGCCCGAAACCAGCCAGAAGTAACGGCATCCGCGGGACGCGGGTCGTTTTCGACCTCGGACAAAAGATCAAGGGTGGCTTCTAGGCGAGCGGCAGGGGTCACGGTCAGACTGTCAGGTTGAAAACGCTAAGGAGCATAGGCGCGAGGGGCGGTCTTGGCCACTGTTTGCGCCTGTTGGCCAGCCACCAGCAACCAGCATCCTTGCGGCATGCGCGGCGTATTTACCGGGAACATGTGTTCTTTGCAAACCGGGATTCTTGACATCCATGGGCTATTTTTCCCGCAAGCAGCCTCTGTCTCACTGAAAGATCAAGGCAATCTCGTCTTCGTTCAGCAGCTTCCACTGACCGGGCGCCATGCCATCGGGCAAAGACAGACCGCCCAGACGTTCGCGGTGCAACTCTTCGACGTGGTTGCCGGTGGCCGCAAACATGCGGCGCACCTGATGATATCGGCCTTCGGTCACCGAAAGCAGGGCTTCGGTTTGCGAAACCACGTTCAATTCAGCAGGTGCCAGCGGCTTATCCTCGCCCTCCAGCATCAAATCGCCCGAAGCAAACAGCGCGGCCTCGCTGCCATTAAGCGGGCGGGCCAGCTTGGCGCGATAGGTTTTTCTGACGTGACGCTTGGGGCTGATGATCCGGTGCAGCAGGTCGCCATCATCGGTCAGCAACAAAAGACCTGATGTCTGCTTGTCCAAACGACCGATGGTCGAGATCGCCGGATCACGCCGTCGCCAGCGCGCGGGCAAGATATCGTAGACCAGCTTTCCGCTTTCCTTGTGCGAACAGGTCATGCCCAAAGGCTTGTTCAGAAGAATGACAAGGCCCGCGACGGGATCTAGCGGCTCGCCGTCAATCGTCATGCGGATCGGCAAATCCGGCGTGACAGGGATACGTTTGCTGACGTCCAACAGCGCGGCAGCGTCCAGAGTGATACCGCCAGCCATCGCCATTCGGGCCATTTCTTTGCGTGAGCCATAGCCCATGGACGACAAGAGTTTATCGACGCGCGAAGTCTGGGTCTTAGCCATTTCTATTGGTTCCTCAGGTGGTCCGAAGGGCCGGCGCGCTGCATTGCAGGTGCGGATTTTAGGCGTATCAGGTCTTTAGGCTAAGGCGTGTAGCGGCATGGCGGTAGTGCTACAGCGCGGATTTTCGATCGCGTGCCTTAATCGTTGGCGTATGAGTTAAGTTTTTCGTCCGATGTCCTGCCTAAGGCCCAGCGGTTCAAACCTCAAGGAGACGAAGCCGGTCAAATTCTGGGATCCGTTACATCAGGTATCACGACTGCGGCATAGAGTGCCTGTTTTGGTCATCGCAGCGATGGGCTTGTTAATTCAGGTCAAACTTGGGCCAAAGTTACCCATGGTTCAAGTCTGCGCTTGGTTTCTGGATCGCTTCGCGCCGAAAAGCAGGCATCGCGGCTGCGCTGTGCCCGGGTCTGTTAATCTGGTGTTCGACGTCTTTGTGCGGCAAGCTGTTGGCTGATGCGGCTTTGCGCCGCCGCTTTCCGGTGCCTTG
>JAHEDL010000016.1 GCA_024641255.1 Pseudorhodobacter sp. | reverse complement strand
GTGGCACGCCCCAGCTGGGGTTGACCACCATATATTCCATCTGATCGGAAAATTCGGGGCTGCGGGTGTCGGGGTCGTTTTTGCCGATCACCACGCGGGTCTGGAAGGTGACACGGCCATTGTCAACGATCTGAGCAACGAAGCTGGGCTGATTGACCCAGATATGGCGCGCGCCAAGATCGGTGTTCCCCATCCAGCGCAAACGCTCTAACGCGACAATCACCGATTTCAGCCGATCTTGCGGTTGCGTATTCAACGCGTGAATCGTCGACTGGCCAGCAACGCCATCGGCTGCAAGGCCCTGATCCAACTGGAACCGCTGCACCGCGCGTTGCAGCTTGTGATCATAAACAGCGGTGGCAGTGCGGCCCAAATAGCCAAGTTCAACCAAGCGATCCCGCAGGGCAATCACCTGATCGCCGCTGTCATTGGGGCTTAGCTTTTCGGCGGAAATCGCAACAAGCGACGCCGGTTCGGTTTCCAGCCGCAGCTTTTCCTTCACAAGGCGGGCATATTCCGGCGCATGCGGTGCAAGCCCGCGCAGATAAGCCGCTGGCGACGGGCTGGCCACCAGTTGCGCCAACAGGTCAGCCGGCTTCGGCCGATCAATCTCGCGCAGAATGCCGCCATCAACCTTGGCGGGCTGTAGCGCGCCAGAGGAAACGTCGGTGGCATAAGACAAGAAGGCCTTTGTCATCGCGGCCTCTAACCGGCCACGGTCGCCTTCGGTGACGGCAGACCGCGCGGCGGATACCAAAGCACGCACATCATAGCGGGCAGCGGGCAAACCTTGCAAAGGGGCTTTGGTCAAAGCCTCGATCAAGGCGTGACGGCGCGCCACGTCTTGCGGCCCAGTCCACAGCGTATGATAGCCCGACGCACGATAGAACACCGCGACAGGTTCATCCTGCGCGACCGCCTCTGCCAAAGACCGAGTGAACGCTGTCGAATCTGCAAAGGCAGGCGCGGCGAAAGCCAGCGAAACCGCCAACACAGACCCCAGTGACAGGCTGCGCGGCACAATCTGCAGAAGGGCGGAACAACAGATTTGCACAATCAATCCCTGATGTTTGAAAAAACGCAGCACCAACGAAAATAAATCTTCGGCCAAATTGCCGCGACTGTAAACCGACCTTAGCATCTAAAATCATTGAAAATACTGACCCAAGGTCAGGTTGTGCCGCGAATGTCGCATAAAGGCCACGGGCAGACCACCTGCGGATTTCCGCACTTGGCAAAGGCATTTTCAGCAATTTTTTGCCTATTTCCGGCAGACTGAGTCGCGGCGGCCATTCTGGACTTTGGCTTCGTTTCTGATTGTGTCATAAGGTTCTGGCACTTGGGGATGAAGTGAACACCAGAACCGTCGCCTTAGACGGTCAAAGACGAGCTACGGGACAGGCACACAGAATGGCAAAGACGGTTTCGAACGGGATCACGCGGCGTGGGCTGCTGGGCGTATTTGCGGCGACTGCGGTCATCGCGGCCCCGACCTACTCCAACGCGTTTGGTCTCTTGAAAGGCGCGGGCGACATTCGGCGTGTTCGGATGTATTCAGGCCGCACCGGGGAGAGCATCGACACGATTTACTGGATCGAAGGTGAATACATCCCGGAAGTTGTCAAGGAAATCAATCACTTCATGCGTGATTGGCGCAACGATCAAATCGTCAAGATGGATCCGCGCAACTTTGACATCATCGCCGCGACGCATCGTTTGCTGGATGTAAAAGAACCCTACATGCTGCTGTCGGGCTATCGCAGCCCTGCGACCAACGCGATGCTGCGGTCACATTCGAAAGGTGTGGCAAAAAATTCGCTGCACATGAAGGGGATGGCGGCAGACTTGCGATTGAAATCGCGGTCGGTGTCGCAAATGGCAAAGGCGGCAGAGGCATGCTCGGCCGGTGGCGTTGGCCACTATTACGGCTCGAACTTTGTCCACATGGATTGTGGTCCGGTTCGGACCTGGGGCGGCTGAGCTGTTTTTCACTTAACGATTTCAGACTTTAAGCAAAAAGGCGCCGATGGGGCGCCTTTTGTTTTTTCAATCGAACGGAATGGCCACAGCACAGCCATTCCTGCGAAAATCACAGATAATCGCGCGGATCATCACTTTCCATATCGGCAGGCTTGCCACGGAAGCCCTGCGCAACCACGAACTTTTCCGAACTGTCGGCGCGGCTGGCTGGCGGTTTGACGTTGGCGACCTTTTTGAAGGACTTCTTCAAAAGCACCTGCATCTCGTTTTCGGCACCGCCTGCCAGCACTTTGGCAACAAACGTGCCACCCTCTTCCAGCACGTCAAAGGCAAAAGCCAAGGCCGCTTCGACCAAGGCAATAATCCGCAAGTGGTCGGTGCCCTTGTGGCCAGAGGCAGACGCCGCCATGTCGCTCATCACCACATCGGCGCGCCCGCCCAGCCAGCCCTTTACCAAGGCGTCGGCTTCGTCAGACAGAAAGTCCAACTGGTGAATTTGTGCCCCGGCAATGGTTTCAACTTCTTGCAAGTCAACGCCCAGCACGGTGCCAATCGGCTTTTTCGGGTTGTCGCCCAAGGCATTAACGCGCTGCACCGCCACCTGACACCAGCCGCCCGGCGCGCAGCCAAGATCAACCACCCGCGCGCCCGGCTTCAAGAATTCGAACTTGTCATCAAGTTCAAGGATCTTATAGGCCGCCCGGCCACGATAGCCTTCTTTCTTGGCGCGGATCACATAGGGGTCGTTCAACTGCCGTTCCAGCCAAAGCGTCGACGACAGTTTGCGGCCTTTGGCCGTTTTCACACGCACCCGCAGGTCGCGCTGGCCCCGACCAGAGGTATTTTTGCTTGGTGTTTTCTCGGTCATTCGTAGGGTCCGTCTTCCAATACGCCGTCGGCGCTCATTTGTGCATATAACAAGCCTTCACGCAGACCGCGATCGGCCACCGATAGGCGATCTGTTGGCCATATCCGCATAAGCGCCTGAAGGATAGCCGCACCTGACATGATCAGGGTGTGACGGTCGCGGCCAATCCGCGGATCGGTGCGGCGACCTTCGGGCCCCAAAGACAGATATTCGCGAATAACACTGTCAATCTGGTCCGATGTCATCTGCAACCCGTCAACCTTGGTGCGATCATAGCGGCGCAAACCCAGATAGCTGGCCGCCACCGTGGTTACAGTGCCAGAGGTGCCGATAATCTGAAAGCCCTCGCGCTTTTGCGCCGAATTATAGGGCGAAAAGGACGCAAGGTTTTCTTCAAAAAACCAACTCATCAACGCAAAGCGCGCGGCATCATCTTCGACATCTTGAAACTGGTCCTTCAATGTCGCCACACCCAGCGGCACCGAGATCCAGTCAACCACCCGCGCGCCGCCGGGTTCGGCCTGAAAGCCGCGATGCAGCCGCATGATAGAGTTTGGCCGATCTTCTGGCGGCACTGCCGAAAGGTCTATCCAGACCAGTTCGGTCGACCCGCCGCCAATGTCGACCACCAACAACTGTTCGGTTGATCGGTTGACCAAAGGCGCACAGGAAATCACCGCCAGCCGGGCTTCTTCCTCGGCGGGAATGATTTCTACCACCAAGCCGGTTTCGCGCCGCACCTGCCGCATGAACTCTTTGGCATTGCGGGCACGCCGACAGGCCTCGGTTGCGACAAAGCGCATCCGCGTCACGCCGTGCTGTTCGATCTTCTTTTGACAGATGCGCAGCGCCTGCATCGTTCGCCCCATCGAGGCACGACCAAGCCGACCCGAGGCTTCCAGCCCCGCGCCCAACTGGACAGTCTTCGAAAAGCTGTCCATGACCACAAACTGACTGCCCTTTGGTTGGGCAATCAGCATGCGGCACGCATTTGTGCCCAGATCCACCGCAGCATAAAGCCGCCCGGACCCAAGGCTGGGGGGAGCCGACGGGTCAGTATCGCGGGAAACGCCATTCGACGTTTCAACCGCAAGTTTCTTCGCGTCCGCCCCCCGGGGACGCTCGGGCGCCATATCCGCCCTCCATATGTGGTTGGGATCAGCGTAGTCCTGTTGCCCGAAAGAGGCAAGCGCCCTGCCCCGGCGCGGCTTAATTCTGATTGCTAGAGTCATCATAGCTTCATACAAATGATGAAAACTTCTGTGCTTTGGCAGACTGGTCTGGTTGCGACATTCAGGCTAGCTAGGCGCATGGTCGCATCAAGCGCGCGCCATGTCGAAAACCGACCCTGCTTGTCGCGGATAGGCGACTAGAACAGGGTCAAGACCAGTCAAAGGAATCAACTTATGCCCGACGTTACGGTGGTATTTTGGCGTGACATCCCGGCCCAGGTGATTGTGGGCAAAGGCCGTCGCGGTTCGAAAGTGCAACTGACAGAGCGCTTCGAACAGGCGATCGACCGTTGCGCGATGAAAATCGGCGCCAAAGACGCCGATGATTACCTTGCTGAATGGCGCAAAGCCGCCCCCTATGAAGTCGAAGGGGAACCTGACGCCATTGCCGCGGCCGAAGCGGCGCGACTGGAAGCCGAATACGACACCGAGCGCCTGAAAGCGCTGATCAACGCTGAAGGCTGGGCGCAAGCCTAAGCCAATGTAGGGAGGCCCGCATGGCCCTTAGCTTTTTCCGCAAAGACACCAAGCCCGCGACCAACACCGACGCGAACGAAGCCTTCTTGAAGGGCTACTCGATCGAGGTGATGCCGCGCACCGCTGAGAAGGTCGAAGATTTCCGCGCTTTGCTGCCGAAAGGCACGCGCGTTTATATCGCCCATATCGACGGCACGCCGATTGAAGACATGGTTGCGACCGCCAAGCGTATCGCTGGCGAAGGCTTTGATGTCATGCCGCACTTCCCGGCGCGGATCATCAAAGACAAGGCAACGCTGGTCGACTGGATCGCGCGTTACAAGGCCGAAGCGGGCGTGAAGCAAGGCCTGCTGCTTGCAGGCGGTGTGGCGTCGCCGGTTGGTGATTTCCATTCGTCGATGCAACTGCTGGAAAGCGGCGCGTTTGACGGCTTTGATCGTCTGCATGTTGCAGGCCATCCCGAAGGCAACAAAGACATCGACCCCGATGGCTCTGACCGGATGGTGATGGAAGCGGCACGGTGGAAAACCGCGTTTGCCGAACGCACCGATGCGAAAATGGCGATGGCGACCCAGTTCTGCTTTGAAGCCGATCCGGTGATCGCATGGGTCGACCGCTTGGCTGCCGAAGGTATCAAACTGCCGGTGCATATCGGTGTGGCTGGCCCGGCCAAGCTGCAAACGCTGATCAAATTCGCAATTTCTTGCGGCGTTGGTGCCAGCTTGCGTGTGCTGCAAAAGCGCGCGATGGACGTGACCAAACTGCTGCTGCCCTACGAGCCGACCGAATTCGTGTCCGCCTTGGCGGCACATAAAGCAAAGAACCCTGACTTCGGCATCGAACAGGTTCACTTCTTCCCGCTGGGTGGCATCAAGACCAACGCCGCTTGGGTAACCGAAAATGGCGGCGCCGCTGGCGTTCCCGCAAACGCTTAAGAAAGAGGTTTAGAAATGACCCGTACCGTCATTGAATCCAAAACGAAAACTGTCGTCATCGGCTTTGACGAACCCTTCTGCGTCATCGGCGAGCGTATCAACCCGACCGGGCGTAAAAAGCTGGCAGCAGAACTTGAGGCTGGCAACTTTGAAACCGTGATCAGAGACGCGATTGAGCAAGTTGCTTGCGGCGCGACGGTGCTTGACGTGAACTCGGGCGCGGTCTTCACTAATAAGATGGCTGAAGATCCGCGCTATGCCGACAACAACTTTGTCGAGCCGCCGCTGATGAAGCAGCTGATCGAAATCATCCAGCAAACCGTTGACGTGCCGCTGTGCATCGACTCGTCGGTTCCCGGCGCACTGGAAGCTGGCCTGATGGCTTGCGAAGGCCGCCCGCTGCTGAACTCGGTGACCGGCGAAGAAGAGCGTCTTGAACTGGTTCTGCCGCTGGTGAAGAAATACAACGTGCCGGTCGTGGCGATTTCGAACGACGACACCGGCATCAGCCAAGACCCCGATGTGCGCTTTGCCGTGGCAAAGAAAATCGTGCAGCGCGCGGCAGATTTCGGCATTCCGGCACATGACATTGTTGTCGACCCGCTGGTTATGCCGGTTGGTGCAATGGGTTCGGCTGGCCAGCAAGTGTTTGCTTTGGTGCGCCGCCTGCGTGAAGAGCTGGGCGTTAACACCACCTGCGGCGCGTCGAACATCTCGTTCGGCCTGCCCCACCGTCACGGCATCAACGCCGCGTTCCTGCCGATGGCAATTGGCGCTGGCATGACCTCGGCGATCATGAACCCGGTGCGTCAGGTTGAAATGGAAGCCATTCGCGCTGCCAACTTCT
>JAHEDL010000237.1 GCA_024641255.1 Pseudorhodobacter sp. | reverse complement strand
GTCATCTTTTCGGTCATGGTCCGAGCATTCTTCTTGGTCACGTAGAAGTGCCCGGTGCCAGCCGTCGAGTTCAGACGGATCTTGATCGTCGCCGGTTTGGCCATAGTCGTCTCTCCTAGATCGGGGAAACACCGTTGCCCCGCGAAATCCTTGAAGCCTGCCTTTTAAGGATGGCACCAGCAGAGTCAACAGCCAAACGCCAAGTTTTTCGCCATTCCCGCGCTCAACCCGCCTGCTCTTGCGCGATGGCGGCAAAATTCGCGCGAAACCACGCCCAAGCCTGCGCCTCTGCCGCGATCACACCGGGAATCGCCCGCAATTTAGCCTCCCACGGCACCACCTTTGGACGGAATCGCACCAATGATTTTGAAAACACATCGTTGCGGTCGGCATAGCGATAAAAGTCGCTGCCGATCACCCGCTTGGCATTCTTGCGCCCATTCGCATCACCACGCGCATGCTTCATCACATGCAGATCGTCCGATTTCACATGGTGATGGTGCAACAAGGCGTTGTCCCACGTCAGCTGCGCCGCCGTCGCCGCATAGCCCGACCCGGCCTTGGTCAGCAGTTTGTCATTCGGAAGCAGCACCCCCGCCGCGTTCACCACCACCGGCACATGCTTTTTGCGCGGCAGTTTCGGCGTATGCACCCCCATCATGCGAAACCGGCTGGGGCGGAACAGGGTTTTGAAATTCGCAAGCTCGCCATTTTCAACGTCCGGCAGCTTGCCTTCACAGCGGATGAAACTTTCCACCACGCTGCCCCCCTCCCACGTCTTTTTGCCCGCCGACCCGAAATGCCGCCACATCAACGCAATCGCATCTGCCTCGGGGTGCAGCGCGATCAGATCATCAATCTTGCGCTGCCCCACCACCACATTGACGTATTCATCGGCATCAATATGCAGCACCCAATCGGCCTGCTTGACCAGTTTCAGCGCATAGGCCCGCTCTAACGCCTGTTTCTGAATGCTGCCCGCCGGATAGGGGCCGGGGTTGTCGAAATGCGAAACCCGCCCACTTTCGGCCAGCAAATCAAGGATCGCATCGGTGCCATCGTCACAGTCATTGCTGTAAACCACGATGTGATCAAACCCGATAGCCAGATGATGCGCCACCCATTCGACCACGAACAGGGCCTCATTGCGCATACAGGCAACAATAACTTTGCGCGGCGATGCGGCGCTGGAAAATTCGGTCAACATGTGGGGAAGGCAACCGCAAAGCCGTGTGAAACGCAACACAACTTTGCAGATAATTTGCGCGGACGGCCTATAAGCCGGATTTTGTCCAAGGGCCCAACCTTGCGGCGGATACCCTCTGGATGACCATTCCTCTGCCAACCGTGTTACCACGGCGGTCAAGCTGCCAACCCGGGCCTCTGGGCTGAAAGTTCCCTGTGGTGGTCTCCGCCGCCCGAAGGCGTGTGGCGGACCTTACCACGCAAGGCCCCTATTCGGCATTGCTCCGGGTGGGGCTTGCCGTGCCGTCCTTGTTGCCAAGTCCGCGGTGGGCTCTTACCCCACCGTTTCACCCTCACCGCAGATCTGTTCAGGGCTTGCCCCGAACACCGCGGCAGACTCTTCTCTGTGGCGCTTTCCCTGGGGTTACCCCCGCCGGGCGTTACCCGGCACCCTTCCTTCATGGAGTCCGGACTTTCCTCGAGGCGATTGCCCCGCGGTCATCCAGCCATCCGCGCGGGCTGGGGCATAGGCGCAAGCGCGCAGCACTTCAAGCCCTTTCGGCGCTAATGCGGCATCAGCCCCGCCACAGCGGCGGCACAGGCACGGTCGGCGGCAGTTTCCGGCCCCCGCGCCATCGGCCGGAACCGCAGCCGAAACGCCGCCAGACGCGCCGCAGGCGCCACCTGCGGATAGCCAATCGCATCAAGACTGTGCTGCAGCTCTGGCCCATCGCGGCCCACCACGCTGGGCCAGACCGAAAGCCCCTGCAGCGCCAAACGCCGCCAATCAAACCGCGCACCGGGGTCGCCCTTGCGCTGCGGTGCCATGTCGGAATGCCCGATCACCCGAGCCGGTGGTATCGCCCAACGCGCCATCGCCGCCGCAAGCACGCGCTCTAACGCCGCCATCTGCGGTTCAGAAAACGGCTGGCTGCCAGTGTTTGCCAATTCAATGCCGATGGAATGCGAGTTTACATCCGTAACCCCCGCCCATTCCCCCGCGCCCGCATGCCAGGCCCGAAACCGTTCATCCACCAGCGGCTCTGCCACGCCGGTTTCCGAAATCAGCCAATGCGCCGAAACTTCAAACTCGGGCGCGCACAACCGCGCCCGCGCTTCGGCACAGCTGGCCATCGCGGTATAATGAATCACGATAAGCGAAGGCAGAACGCCCCCCCGCCGATCCCCGAAGTTGGGCGAGGGGTAAGCCGTCACTGCTGAACAGCAGCCCGGAACGGGGTAGGATCCCAAGCGCAGGCATAGCCGTCGCCATCCGGGTCCAGCCCTTTGCGGTCGCGGTCAGGCCCGCCCGCTGCCAAAAACGCCTCTTGCGCCAAGTCAGGCGAAGGGTAGCGCGCGCAAGCACCGTTATAGCTGGTCAGACGCAGCGACGACCGCCGATACATCTGCGTGCCCTTCGGGTGATTGGTCGAAATCGCAAATTCCACGATATTCGGGCCGGTATCGCCCACCCGCTGCGGCAGCGCCGTCGGCTGGTCGACGTGATACTGTGCCCGGTTGCGCGCAATCCGCGCCGCATCGCTTTCAATCGATTCGCGCTTGGTCACCGCCTGGAAATCCTGCTCGTCCGAAACCCCGGCCGCTGCAGCGCCTGTCATCTCTGACGTGGTTTCAACGATGCCTGCCGGTGCGTTGCCGCGCGCGCGTTCGCCGGTTGGCGGGACATAGCTGGGCTGCGCCGCAGCATAGTTGGGTTGCGCATAAGGCGTTGTGCTGCCCGACGGCGTATAGGGCGTCACCGCAGGCGGCAGCGCGCTTAGCGGCGCGCCAACTTCGGGGGCCTTACCCTCTGCCTTGTCAATCGCGGCCAAAGCCGCGTCTGGCGAAAACGTGCCAGAGTTGGCCGGTGCAGGTGCCGCGGTCGGCGCACTATAGCTGTTATAGTCCTGAAACCCCACGCCGCCGCCCGATTCAGGGATGCGTGGGCTACAGGCGGCAAGCCCAAGGGCTGCCAAAAGGATGACACTGCTGCGCATGTTTCTGCCTCGGCGGTTTCTTCTCACGGTGGCCTTTACCACCATTTATTGGGCTTTGCCACAAAGCCAGCCGCCTGTTCCAGAACATAAGCGTGATTAAGCAATCCCGCTTCATCCCAAGGCCGACCGATCAGTTGCAGCCCCATCGGCAAGCCTTTGGCATCCAAACCAACCGGCACCGCAACCCCCGGCAGACCAGCAAGGTTCAGCGTCACGGTAAAGATGTCTTCCAGATACATCTCGACCGGATCAGCATTGCTTTTCTCGCCCAGACCGAACGCACTCGACGGCGTGATCGGCGCCAGAATCGAATCGATCCCGGCTGCGAAGGCCTGTTCAAAATCGCGCTTGATCAACGCACGCACTTTGCGGGCGCGGTTGTAATAGGCGTCGTAGAACCCAGCCGACAGCACATAGGTGCCCACCATGATCCGGCGCTGCACTTCGGGGCCAAAGCCCTCTGCGCGGGTCTTTTCATACATCTCGGTGATGCCATCGCCCGCCGCCAGTTGCGCACGGTGGCCATAACGCACCCCGTCATAGCGCGCGAGGTTCGAAGACGCCTCGGCAGGCGCGATCACATAATAGGTCGGCAGCGCGTATTTTGTGTGCGGCAGCGAAATATCAACAATCTCGGCCCCTGCATCTTTCAGCATCGCCACGCCATTGTCCCACAGCGCGATCAGTTCCGAAGACATGCCATCCACGCGGTATTCGCGCGGGATACCAATCTTCTTGCCGCGAATGTCGCCGGTCAGCGCCGCTTCGAAATCCGGCACCGCAATATCGGCGCTGGTGCTGTCTTTTGGGTCATGCCCCGCCATCGACTGCAAGAAAATCGCCGCATCGCGCACGGTCTTGGTCATCGGACCAGCCTGATCCAACGACGACGCATAAGCCACCACGCCCCAACGGCTTACCCGGCCATAGGTCGGCTTGATGCCGGTGATGCCAGTAAACGCCGCAGGCTGACGGATCGACCCACCCGTATCGGTGCCGGTCGCCCCCAGACACAGATCCGCCGCAACCGCCGCCGCCGACCCGCCCGAAGACCCGCCGGGGGTCAGCTTGCGGTCGTCAATCTTCCACGGGTTCACCGCAGGGCCATAGCACGACGCCTCGTTCGAAGAGCCCATGGCGAATTCGTCCATGTTCAACTTGCCCAGCATCACCGCGCCATCGCCAAACAGCTTCGATGTCACCGTCGATTCGTATTCCGGCTTGAAGCCTTTCAGCACATTCGACGCCGCCTGCGACGGCACGCCCTTGGTGCAAAACACATCCTTGATGCCAAGCGGAATGCCGCACAGCCCCGGCGCATCGCCCGCCGCCAACCGCGCATCCGCCGCCCGCGCCTGCTCCAGCGCAATTTCAGGGGTCTTGTGCACAAACGCATTCAGCGCATCGCCTGCGTCAATTGCCGTCAGGCAAGACATCGTCAGATCAACCGCCGAAATCTCCCGCTTGCGCAGCGCATCCCGCGCCGCTGCGATCGTCCAGGTATTCGCGCTCATTCCACCACCTTCGGCACTGCAAAGAATCCCTCGCGCGCATCCGGCGCGTTCTTCAGGATCTGCTCTTGAATATTGCCATCCGTCACCACGTCGACCCGCCGCTTCAACCGCATCGGCGTCACGCTGGTCATCGGCTCGATGCCGTCGACGTTGACCTCATTCAACTGCTCCATAAAGCCCAGAATGCCCGAAAGCTGGGTTGCAAGGGCGGGCAGATTGGCCTCTTCCACCCGGATACGCGCCAGCTTGGCCACTTTGCGCGCGGTGTCGATGTCGATGGACATGGGGATCTCCGCAGAAAACTTTCGCCCCGTTTAGCCGCCCGTCCCCGTTGCTGCAAGGTCACGCAGGCGTGCGATGGCTTTGACAGACCAAAACGCCGAACTAAGTTGGGCTTAAACCAGCAAAGGAACCTTCCATGCAGATCATCTGGCTCGGCCATTCCGGCTTTCGCATCGAAATCGAAGACGCCGTGCTGCTGATCGACCCTTGGCTGACCGGCAACCCGATGTTCCCCGCCGAGGCCCGCGCCGCCGCGATTGCCGGCGCCACCCATATCGTGCTCACGCATGGCCACGGCGATCATACCGGCGACGCGCTGGCAATCGCCAAAGACCTGTCGATCCCCGTCGTCGGCATCTACGACATGATCGGCTTCTTTCAATCGCGCGACGGCGTGCAGGGCCTCGGCTTCAACAAAGGCGGCACCGTCACGCTTGGCGGCGCGCGCCTTACCATGGTCAACGCCTGCCACTCCTCCAGCCTGCACGGCGACGCCGGCCCGATCTATGCCGGGTCAGAGGCAGGTTACATGCTGTCGGGCGAAGGCCACACGCTTTATATCTCTGGCGATACCGACATCATGGCCGACATGGCCTGGATGGGCGATCTGCATAACCCCGATATCGGCATCCTCGCTTGCGGCGGTCACTTCACCATGGATATGACCCGCGCCGCCTACGCCGCGCAAAAATACTTCCACTTCAAAACCGTGATCCCTTGCCACTACCGCACCTTCCCGCTGCTGGCCCAAGACGCCAGCGTGCTCGCCGCAGGCCTGCCCGACGTGAAGGTAATCGAACCGCAAGTGCTGCAGCCGATCAAATTCTAACCCTGCCCCATCCTCTTGGCACAAATATCCCCGCCGGAGGCATACGCCGCCAGCCACAGGCGCGTCCGCACCCATCGCGCAAAACAAAAACACCCCCGCCATTACTGGCGGGGGCAGAGCTGCCGAAATCAGCGCAGCCCGCAGGCCGGGATCAATAGCTCGAACCGTTGCTCGAAACGGCTGCAGCCACCACCAGCAACAGCAGCAGCGGAATCACGATGCCGCCAGCCGAAGTGGCGGTCTTGGCCGCAACCACTTCCGGCTCCATCGTCGGCTCGGCAACACCACCGGCGAATGCGGTCGATGCAGCGGTTGCAAAAGCCGCAGCAAGCATGAACTTTTTCATCTGGTTTTCCTTCGTTCGAGGGGGCTTTCAGCACCCCGATGACAAGGGCTTGCCCCGCATCCGCCATACCCACGCAACCGCAACACTGACACCAAATGCGTCAAACCCTTCCCCCAAGCCGACACCGCATTGCCCCACAAACAAAAGCACCACCATCCCGACGGCGTAATAACCTATTCTTTTGAGATTTCAC
>JAHEDL010000228.1 GCA_024641255.1 Pseudorhodobacter sp. | reverse complement strand
ATCGTCGCCGGGGCGGTCTGCCAACTCGCGGCCCACGGCCCAGAACCCGGCCAGCGTTGCGACCAGCGTGGCCAGCACCAAGGCCGGAAAGCCAAGATAGCGGTCAATCAGCAGGCCCAGCAGCACCGCCACCAGCGACCCCCAAGTGCCGGGGGCGGGGCGCAACAGGCCTGCACCGAAGAAGATTGCGATCAGGCGGCTCATGCGCGCACCAAAGCGGCGGTGGCCATAGCGGCGATGCCTTCTTCGCGGCCGGTAAAGCCCAGACGTTCCGATGTGGTCGCCTTGACCGATACCCGATCCACCTCGACCGCCAGAATGTCGGCCAAGGCTGCGCGCATGGCTTCGGCATGCGGGCCGACCTTGGGGCGTTCGCAAATCAGCGTGACATCGCAGTTGGCCAGCGCAAAGCCACGGCTGCGGGCAAGGCCAATGGCGTGGCGCAAGAAGATGTGGCTGGCAGCCCCCTTCCATTGCGGATCAGAGGGCGGAAAATGCTGGCCGATATCGCCCATCGCCAAGGCGCCATAAATCGCATCGGTCAGCGCATGCATGCCAACATCGGCGTCCGAATGCCCCAACAGCGCCTTGCCATGCGGCACCTTGACGCCACAAAGCCAGACATGGTCGCCTTCGCAAAACGCGTGCACGTCAAAGCCGTTGCCAACCCGCAGATCCATTCGCCGTCCCTTCAGTATCGCTTCGGCCCGGGCGAAATCGCCGGGGAAGGTCAGTTTTATATTTTCCTCGTCGCCCTCGACAATGGCAACGTCAAGCCCTGCGGCGCGGGCGACCTCGACATCATCGGCGGCATCGCCCGGATGGGCACGATGGGCGGCCAGAATGGCATCGAAATGAAAGCCTTGCGGGGTTTGGGCGCGGTAAAGCCCGGCGCGGTCGCGTGTGCCGCTGACCATGCCGTTGGCGCCTGTCCAGAGCGCGTCGGTCACTGCCAAAGCCGGAGCGGCACCTGCGGCACCGTCCAAGGCATTGATGACGCGGGTGATCACCGTTTGCGATACCAAGGGCCGCGCGCCGTCGTGGATCAGCACTTTGGTGATGCCGCGCCCGGCCAAGGCTTCGATGGCGTTCTTGACCGACGCGGCGCGTGTGGCACCGCCATCGACGATCAGCACATCAAGGCCTAAGGCTTCGGCGCGGGGGCGATCATCGGGATGCACGGTCAGTACACGCACCATGCCGTCAAACGCCGCAAGTGTATGCGCAACAACAAGTTGCCCCGCCAAGGGCTGCCATTGTTTGGCAATATCGCCGCCCGCGCGAAGCCCGCGCCCTGCGGCCGTGATGATGGCGGCTGTTGTCATGCTGTATCCTTTCGCCGCTATCTATCTAGAACGCCATGTTCGGCGTGACAATCTGGCCAAGAAATGCAGCAGAAGCGCCCAAAAATTGTGCATTGCATAGAAATGGGGCATAGTTGCGCGTCCTAGCCCTTGGCGCTGCCCGATCCGGGGCGCATGTTCGACGCAGAAGGAACCGTTATGACCATTATGCTTGGAGATCTTTGCCTGACCCCGCCGGTGATTCTGGCTCCGATGGCCGGAATTACCGACCTGCCGTTTCGGCGTGTGGTCGCGCGCTTTGGCGCGGGCTTGGTGGTTTCAGAGATGGTGGCATCGGAAGATGTGATGCGCGAACAGCCTTTGGCGCGGGCGCGGGCGGAACTGGGCTTTGACGAGGCTGCAACATCGGTGCAACTGGCGGGCCGCGACCCCTATTGGATGGCCGAGGCCGCGCGCTATCTGGAGGCGCAGGGGGCACGGGTGATTGACATCAATATGGGTTGCCCGGCCAAGCGGGTTACTGCGTCGGGCGGCAATGGTGCCTGCGGGTCAGCCTTGATGAAAGAACCGGCACTGGCGTTGAAGCTGATCGAGGCGGTGGTTGGTGCGGTTTCGGTGCCGGTGACGCTAAAGACCCGGTTGGGGTGGGATGACAACAGCCTGAACGCGCCCGAAATTGCCAAAAGCGCGGAAGGGGCCGGGGTGAAGCTGATCACCATCCACGGCCGCACGCGCTGCCAGTTTTACAAAGGCGTGGCAGATTGGGCGGCGATTGCACGGGTGAAACAAGCGGTGACAATTCCGGTGATTGCCAACGGCGATATTGTTGATGTGGCCACGGCGCGGCAGGCGCGCGCGCTTTCGGGCGCCGATGGCGTGATGATGGGGCGTGGCGCACAGGGGGCGCCGTGGCGTCTGGCCGAAATTGCGCATCACCTGCATGCAGCCCCTGCGCCAGTGGTGCCACAGGGGCAAGCCTTGGCAGAGCTGATCATCGAACATTATCAAGAGGTTCTGTCGTTTTACGGTATTGGCCTTGGCGTTCGGGTCGCCCGGAAACACTTGGGTTGGTATCTGGAAGCCGCGGGCGCGCTGCGCCACCGCGAGGCGATTTTGACTGCAACCGATAGCGCCACCGTGGAACGGTTGCTGCGCGACACGTTCCTTGATCCTGAAAGCGAGGCCGCATGACCCTTTCTGCCGCGGCACTTTGGGCGTCTTTGCCGCTGCCCGCCCTGGTGATTGGAGCGGATGGCCGGATTGTAGACGTAAATCCGCCTGCCGAAACCTTTCTGAACGCTTCGGCAAAAAGCCTTGTCGGTCAACCGCTTCTGGACCGTCTTTCAATTGATGCGCCAATGGAAGATGCGCTGTCGCGGGTGCATGCGCATGAATCCCCGCTGTTTATTGCCGAAGCCGATGTGACCACGGGCGAACGCGCGCCGGTGCAATGCGCGCTGCAGATGGCACCGCTGCAAGACTCGGCGGGGCAAGTGCTGTTGCTGATTTCACCGCGCGAAATTGCCGATCGGTTGGGGCGGGCGATGCATGTCACCTCGGCCGCAAAGTCGGCGATTGGCATGGCGGAAATGCTGGCGCATGAAATCAAGAACCCGTTGGCAGGGATTTCGGGTGCTGCGCAATTGCTGGCGATGGGGCTTGGCCCGCAAGATCAGGAATTGACCGATCTGATCGTGGAAGAAACCCGCCGGATCGTGAAATTGCTGGAACAGGTTGAACAGTTTGGCAACCTGCGGCCACCGGCGCGCCGGGCGGTGAACCTGCATGACGCGCTTGATCGCGCCCGCAGGTCTGCGCTGGTTGGGTTTGGCGCCCAGATGACGATCGTCGAAGATTACGACCCGTCGTTGCCGCCAACCTTTGCCGACCCGGATCAATTGATGCAGGTCTTTCTAAACTTGTTGAAGAACGCATCGGAAGCCTCTGGTTCTAAAGGCGGAACTATTCGTTTGCATACATTCTATGACCACAGCCTGCGCCGTCGCCGCAAAGACGGATCTGGCGGCGCGCTGCCGCTGCAGGTTGAAATCATCGACGATGGCCCCGGTATTCCGCCCGACATCGCCGCAGACATCTTCGAGCCGTTTGTATCGGGCCGTGAAAACGGCACCGGGCTTGGGCTTGCCTTGGTTTCCAAGATCATCTCGGACCACGAAGGCTGGATTTCGGTAGATTCCGTGCCCGGTCGCACCGTGTTTCGTATTTCCCTACCGCTCGCCCCGCGCGGGCTGCCCGAGGAGGCTTCCTGATGGACGGCACCATTCTTGTCGCTGACGACGACCGCACCATCCGTACGGTTTTGACCCAAGCGTTGACCCGCGCGGGCTGCAAGGTGCATGCCACCTCTAGTCTGATGACTCTGATGCGCTGGGTTGAAGAAGGCAAAGGCGATCTGGTGATTTCAGACGTGATCATGCCCGACGGCAACGGGCTAGAGGCGCTGCCGCAGATTGCCAAGCTGCGCCCCGGCCTGCCGGTGATCGTGATTTCGGCGCAAAATACCATCATGACCGCCATTCAGGCCGCCGAGGCAGAGGCGTTTGACTATTTGCCGAAGCCCTTCGATCTGCCCGACCTGATGAAACGGTCCGCCAAGGCGCTTGACTTGAAACGCCATGCCCCGAAACCCGCGCTTGCCCCGCGTGAGGCGGGCGAAGATTTGCCGTTGGTTGGCAGAACGCCCGCGATGCAGGCGCTATACCGGCTGGTGGCGCGGGTGATGAATGCCGATCTGCCGGTGTTGATTTCGGGCGAATCTGGCACCGGCAAGTCGTTGATCGCCCGCGCCGTTCACGATTTTTCCGACCGGCGCAGCCAGCCTTTCGTGACCGCGCAGGCCAATGATCTGGCCGGGGTTGATGGAATTTCGTCGCTGCTGTCGCGGGCAAAAGGCGGCAGTCTGGTGTTGGACGAGGTTGCGGATTTCGACGATGACGCGCAGGCGCGGCTGGTGCGGATGCTGGATGTGATGGGCGATCATGCGCCACGGGTGATGGCCACGACGCAGGCCGATCTTTCCGCCAAGATGGAGGCCGGAAAGTTTCGCAAAGACCTGTTCTATCGCTTGGGCGGGGTGACGCTGCAGGTGCCGCCGCTGCGCGAACGGGTGGAAGACATTCCGCTGCTGGCCGAACATTTTCTGGCCAGAGGCGAGCGCGAAATTGGCAGCCAGCGGCGGCTTTCGCCCGAAGCGATGGCGATTGTGCGCGCCTATCCATGGCCGGGCAATGTGCGGCAGCTGGAGAATCTGCTGAAGCGGCTTTTGGTGACCGCAACCGAGCCAGAGATTTCGAAAGCCGAAATCGAAGCCGCTTTGGGGGGCGCACAGCCGGTGCAATTGACGCGGGCAGGTGGGATGGACGGCGAAAAGCTTTCGGCGTCGGTTGCGCGGCATTTGCAACGCTATTTCGATTTGCACGGCGGTCAGCTGCCGCCTGCCGGCGTCTATGACCGGATTTTGCGCGAAATGGAGGTGCCGTTGATTGAAATTGCCTTGGACGCGACCGGTGGCAATCAAGCAAAATGTGCCGACTTGTTGGGCATTAACCGCAATACCTTGCGCAAGAAGATCACCGACCTCGATATCCGCGTGACACGGCGGCGTAAGCTGATGTAAAAGCGCCACAGGCCCTGTGCTTTGCGCGTGACGTGACGCGAAAAGCACGCGGCTGTAGCGGGAGAGACGCAGTCCCCCCGTTTAACAAGTGGGGATCCGGTGCGAAGCGCCTATCGAAGCATGACATGGGCGAAACTGACCCGCCTGCGCCGGCAACGCCGCGTTCAGAACGGCTTTACCTTTGGCTTG
Source organism: Pseudorhodobacter sp. (assembly GCA_024641255.1). Lineage (GTDB taxonomy): Bacteria > Pseudomonadota > Alphaproteobacteria > Rhodobacterales > Rhodobacteraceae > Cypionkella. Next base: position 1,232 of record JAHEDL010000228.1, on the reverse strand, counting down.
GTGTTTCTTGGCCCGATGCTGGCGGTGGCGACGTTCTTGGGGCTGGGGCCGTTTAGCCTTAACGCCTCGTCGCAATATCTCCGGCTGATCCTGCTGACTGACCTGATCTATGTCTTGCTGGTGGCCGCGCTGGTTTTGGCGCGGGTGATGCAAATGATCAGTGACAGGCGGTCGAAATCCGCCGGATCGCAGCTGCACCTGCGCCTGACCGGGGTGTTTGCATTTGTGGCGCTGGTTCCAACGATTTTGGTGGCAATATTTGCGGTGCTGACCGTGAATATCGGGCTTGAAGGTTGGTTTTCAGAGCGGGTGAGCAATGTCGTCGGCGCGTCGCTTGCGGCAGCGCAGGCTTATGAAGACGAACAGACCAAGGCGCTGAAAGACGATGCGACGGCCTTGGCGGCTTATCTTAATCTTGCCAAGCAAAAGACGTTCTTCTTGCAAGACGAGCAGGTGCGACCGATTTTGACCCAAGGTCAGGCCGCCATTCAGCGCGGCATGAAAGAAGTCTTTCTGATTGACGGCGCGGCGACGCTGCGCACGCGGGGCGAACGGTCTTACCTGTTTGATTTCGAAGCCCCTACGCCTGCTGAACTTGCCCGTGCCAAGGCTGGCGAAGTTGTGGTCATTCAAGACTGGGCGAATGACGAATTTCGCGCGCTGGTGCACCTAGAGGCGTTTGCAGACCGCTATCTTTACGTTTCGCGCACGGTCGACGGTGGGATTTTATCGCTTTTGGATGAAACCAAGGAAACCGTTCGGCTGTATCAGCAGTTGGAATCCGAACGCGGCCGCGTCTTGTTCAATTTCGGCCTGTTGTATCTCGGCTTTGCGCTTATTCTGGTTCTGGCGGCGGTCTGGTTGGGGCTGTGGTTCGCCGAACGCCTAAGCCGCCCGGTGGGGCGATTGGCCTCCGCGGCAGAACGGGTGGGCGCGGGTGATCTGGATGCCAAGGTGATCGAAGAAGAGGGCGACGATGAAATCGCCACTTTGTCGCGCGTTTTCAACCAGATGACCGACCAACTTAAGGGGCAGCGCGACGCTTTGGTTGAAAGCCACCGGCAGACCGAAACGCGGCGGCGGCTGTTCGATTCTGTGCTGTCGAATGTCACTGCTGGTGTGATCGGCCTTGATGCCGATGGCCGAATTGATTTTGCCAATCGGGCGGCGGAACGGTTGCTGGATATCGACGCCGTAGGTGCCGCCATTTCGATGGCTGTTCCAGAATTTTC
>JAHEDL010000143.1 GCA_024641255.1 Pseudorhodobacter sp. | reverse complement strand
TCATCGTGGACGACTATGGTTTGGCCCCCTGCAAGCAGGCGATTGACGAGTTTCGCGCCAGCCGTGGCATAACCGCGCCCATCGAAAAGATCAGCTGGACCATCGTGCATTGGCGCAAGCAAGACTGACTTGGCGGCGCGGCGCGCGGTCCTAGCGGTTTGACCTGCTGGCCCGCCGGATGAAATGGCTCATCGACACGCCGCGCAGCAAGGCAAAGCGGTAGGGGTTGACCACCGCGCCGCTTTGCCAGCCTTCGGTTGGCCAGTTGTCCAGCAAGGTCATCAACTGATCGGTGTCGATAATGCGGTTTGCCTCTGCAAAATCGGCGGTGGCGGCCAGTTGTTCGCGCAGCCAGTCGCGGTGCTGTTCGGCGCCCTCATGCCAATCGGCGGCCTGAACGCCACGTTGTTCCAGCATCAGAGCGCTTTCGGCCATCCGGCCCTGCATCGCGCTGCGGATTAAGGCGCGGCTATGCCCGTGCTGCCAGTTTTGCCGCCCCGGCACCGCAAGGGAAAACTCTACAAGGTCGCGGTCGGTCGTCGGGTCGCGCGTGTCAACGCCCCAACCGCCAAGCGCCGCTTTGTTCAGCGGCCCCATGTCAATGCGCTGAATGGCACTCGACAGTATTTCGCCATAGGTTGCGCCCAAGCTGTGGCTATGATCAAGCGCGCTGCGCAATGGATTATGCGCGGCCCCTTGCAACCTGCGCCGCAATCGGGCCGGCCCCGCCGCATACAGCGCAGTTCGGGCAGATCGCACCATATGGCGCGGCCCAATGGGCCACATATCAAGGATATTGCGCAGAAACCCCAAGTAATCGCGGCGCGCAACATAGGCGATAAGCGTGGCTTCGCCAGAATGGCTCATTGCCAGATTGCCCATCGCCCCCGGCATCAGCACTTTGATCTTGCGGTTGCGCAATTCATCGTTGATCGCATTTATCCAGGTAAGATTGCAGATATTGGCCGCCGGCGTATCCGACAAATCAAACTGGCGGTCCAACTCGCGGGTGGTCCATTCGGCTTTCGGGCGCAGCACAACATGACTGATATTGCCATACATCGCTGCCGTTTCGGCGGCGATCGGGCTTTCATCCGTTAGCGCCCCGACCGCCGTTTCTGCGTATCCCAGCCGTGGCGCTGCGGTAAATGCCGTAACGCTGCCCGATGCGCCAAGCATCTGCGCGACGGTCGCGGTGATCGCACCACTGTCCAGCCCGGCGCTTAGATGGGTGGCCACATTGGTTTCGCCGCGCAGGCGCACGCGCACCGCATGGTCAATGCGTTCCCGCAGCGCCTCGGCATATTCGGCATGGTTGCGCAGTTTCAACAGCCGAATCTCTGGTTGCCAATAGCGGGTTTGTTGCACCGCATCGGCAGACACAACGGCGTAATGCCCCGGCAGCACCCGCCGAATGCCCAGCCAAAACGTGCCATCGCCATACATCGACATCCTCTGCGCAGAGGCTTCGATAAAGTCGATATCCGGCCGTCGCGGCATATGTTCCAGCGCGTTCAGCCCCTTGGGCATCGACGCCGCCGCCATCAGCCCGGGCCGATGGTGGAAATATAGCGGCCGGGTGCCAAAGCCGTCGCGTGCCAAAATGAAGCGGTGCTTTGCCGCGTCCCACACGATAATCGCGAAATCCCCGCGCAGGCGATCAAAGGATTTCTCTTCCCACGCTTCAAAGGCAAGGCCGGCGATCGCCGCATCACTAAGCTGGGCGGCATCTGTCCGTGGTGACAGCGCTGCGATCAGCTCGGCACGATTATCCAGTCGCAAATCGGCGACAAAGCTAAAACGGCCAGCTTGCAAAGCCAAAGGCTGCCGGTCAAACCGATCTTCGGGCAACAGCGCCCGCAGCATGATGCCAACCGCAGCATCGCCGTGATCAAGACGTTGGCGTGCTCCGCTGCCATACAACGCCTGAGCATCCAGCATCCTTTCCAGCGACCGCGCTGAAGATATGTCACCAACCCCAGTCCAGATTGCCGCAAGTGCAGTCATTTTTGCTTCCGTTCTGTCGGTTGGCGCTACAGATGCCAGACGATATGCTATAATTTATCTATATATATCAGCTTAATAATTGCCAAAGTGCAAACTGTGACGCCACAATGCTATGGTTGTCAGGTTTATCAGACAACTGCCAACTAAAGTGGTTGAACGAAACGATTAAAGTAGCGCAGTCAGGAGAGAACGGATTTGGAAAAGCCATCCTTGCTGCATCTGCACGCCTTTAACCTTTCGGGCGAAGAGCAAGGCCAGTATTACCACCGCGTTTTGAACCCAACTCAGCGTCTTAACCAAACCGACGACTTTAATTGCTTCGAAAGCAACTGGTTCGCCCAAGGCGCGCTTGACGCGGCCTTGGCTGCTGATCTGCTGGTTGTGCATGGGTATTACGGCATGGAAGTGACCGCAGTGATGAAGCTGCGGCGGGCTGCCGGCAAAGTGACCTTGATTGAAATGGGCGACGAACCCTTTACCGCCCGCACCTGGTTGTCGACTCCGTTCAAGCCAAGTCACGCGTTTACGGCGGGCTATATGTCGGCCGCCACTTTGGCCGATGGAATGCAGTTTTCATCGCAGGGCCTTGCGCAAACCTACGGATCGTGGCGACCTGCCTTTGCGGTTCTGCCCAACATCGTCGATGCCCCTGATGATATGCCATTGAAAGACAATGGCTTTCGAATTGGCTGGGCCGGAACCCGGTCGCATCTTGGCGACCTGCAACGCCTTGTGCCAATGCTTTGCGATTTCTGTGCCGCCCATCCCGACGTCACATTTGCGCTGATGGCAGATCAGGCGATTGGTGATTTGTTCACGGCGCTTGATCCACGCCAGTTCGAACATATCGGCTTTGGAAGCTATGACGCCTATCGCAATTTTCTGCGTAGCCTGCATGTCGGCATCGCGCCGCTTGCGCCGGGCCGCTTCAACGCTGGTCGGTCTGACGTAAAACCGATCGAAATGGCCTTTTCCGGCGCTGCGGTGATTGTCGAAGACGCGCCTGCGTTTTCGGGCCTTTCCGGCCTGTTTCCCACCTTCACCGACCCACAAGAGCTGTATCACCTGCTGCAACAGATGAAGGCGGATCGCGCGTTTTTGCAGCACAGCGCCAGACGCGGCTATATCTTGGCAAAGCGCCGTCGCGGTCAAAGGCCAGTGCTGGCGCGCCATTTGGCGTGGTATCGCGGCTGGAAGGTTCCGGCCTCAGGTCAATCGCTGGAATTTACCCGCGACAGTCGGCAGGAAATGGCCTTTATCGGTGTGTTTTATGACAAGACCTCAAGCCAGCAGGCGCGCTTGGCCAAGGCGCTTGATCTGCAAAACCGCTGGCCCGACCATCTGCCAGCGCGCTGGCTAGCTGGCCGCTTGCTGCAAGATGCCGGGCGCGACGCAGAGGCGCAGGCGGCTTTTGCGCCGATGCAGGGGCACCACCTTTATGCGCCGCTGATCGCGACGCTGAACAAGGCCGAGGGCGCCGTATGACACAAGCCTTTCACTACGCCGCCTTCGGTCGCCGCATCTGGTCAGACCTGCCGCTGCATTTGCCCGCCGTGCCGGAAACCCCCGCGCCGGAAACTGCTGATCCGGATTTGCACGTTGTGATCGGGGCCGCGCATCCAGACCCCTACGCTTTGCCGCAGGAACGGATTTCGGCCTATCTGTCGCTTGCCGTTCTGGCACCAGACCACTGGCTGTTGCTGTGCCACGCGGCAGAGCTTGCCGACAAGGCGGTCATCTCGGTGAAGCCGACCCAAATCATGGTGGATTGGTCCGGCGCAAGCCGCCCGGCAGACGTGGCGCAACTGGTGCTTACCATCGGTTTTGCCGCGCATGCCTATGTCAGCGGCGGCGTCTGTCTGCACGGCTGCGCGATTGCCGCCGGGGATCATGCCGCGATGTTCGTGGGCGAAAGCGGCGCAGGAAAATCATCGCTGACTGCGGCCCTGATCGCAGCAGGCGGGCGGCTTTTGTCGGAAGAGGTTGTTCTTCCTGCCGCAGATCCGCTGCAACTGCGCGCGGGCCCCGAAGGCGTCAAAATCTCGCCCGCCTTTGCGCAACGCTTTGGCCTGCAAGGCAATATCAGACCCGCCTTTGAACACCCGCTTTTGCTTGACGAAGGCGTGGTCTGGACGCCCCCCGCAACCAATCCTTCGCGCGCCGATGCGGCCTTGCGGCAGGTCTATATTCTTGAACCCCGCAATAAGAACAAGGCGCTGCAGCTTTCCCCGCAGCTTTCCTTTGAAAAGGCGGCCCCGCTTTTGGCGCAATCTGGCTATTGGTATCGCGTGCTTTCTGCCGACCTACATCGGCGCTTGGCCGAATGGGGATTCCGGGTGGCCACGCGCTGTCAGGTGCATCGGCTGTCCTTGCCCGACGATCTGTCGCTGTTGCCTGACTGCGCGGCGGACCTGATCGCAAGGCTAAAAGCCAGCGCCGTATAAGTCCGGCCCACGATTTGCGTCGCCAAAGCTGAAATATCCAAGCTCCCGGCCGCCACAGCCATTGCACGCGCCAAGCCCACCCGTTTGCCAACCAAACTGCCGCCCAACCAAGCCACCGTCGCCGCCTTCGCTGCGGTATTCATCGCCAGCGTCAACAGAATCGCGCACGCAGCAAAGTCTGCGGTCACATCCGTCCGCGCCCAACGCAGTACTAAATGCAATTTTTAGTCGCCGCACCGCCGATCGTGCAATATTGAACGACCTTTCCGGCGCAACACGGCTATTTGACTTTGGCAGCGGATTTTCCTGAAGTGCGTTTGCCTCAGAAAGCGAACGCCTATTTTATGACCGTGAAATCTGGCAGCGGATTTCAGCGGACCGAGTGTGAAATTTCGATAAACCAACCCCAATTCGAAGCTCTTTGGCCTGCCACCCCGCTGCCTTGTCACGGATGTGTCTTCTTTTGCGTGTCAGGTTTGCTGGGTGAAAGAGCCTCCGATAACTGACAATAGCCTGACCACTCTCGCCAACGATCTGGCGGGACTGAAAGCCGCGGCGCTAACCGATGCGGGACAGATCGTTAACCGCTGCTAGGGCCGGATCTATACCCCCGAATTTCCGCCAAGCGCGGAAAACTTTGCGCATTATCTGGCGTTGCGTCACAACGATCTGCGCGACTTGCAGCGCCGCATGTGGCCCACGCCGTCACCGAAACCGGTCGGCGGATGAAGATCATGATGGATCTGCCCGGTCTCAAAATTCGAACTGGCGCAGTGCATGCCCGCAAAGACGGCACCGTGTGATGACGGACGACGAATTGGCCATCACCTTGCCGGGCCAGTTGCATCTGGCACCCAAAACTGCCCGGCATTGAATACACCTTGGCCGAAGCGCTGACCCTTTCTGATGTCGGCCATCGCATTTACGTCCATGACGGGAAACTGCTGACGAAAGTGCTGCGCCGTGAACCTTTGGGCGTTGCGGTGCGCATCGCTGCTGGCCCCGACGAAAAGGGCCAAAAACTCAGATCCAAAAAGGGCGTCAACTTTCTTGACGTTGACCTTGATGTGACCGCCCTTACCGATGACGACAGGGCAATTTTGCCCTTTCTCGCGCGGCACGCCGACGCGATCGAATTTTCCTTCACGCAGTCCGCAGACGACGTGGCGGCGTTGTAAGGCGCCCTTGCCGCCGAACGCGCCGACGATTGGAACAAGATCGGGTTGGTGCTTAAGATCGGAACACAGCGCGCCGTCCGCAAGCTTTGCAGTTCTACTCCCCATTTTCGTCGCCGGATGTCGACAAGCCCGGGCTCGACAGGACTTTTCCGCGGCGCAACGGTGCTAGGTAAGCGTTTCCTGTGACTCAGCCCGGCAAGCGAACACCAGCGAGGTGATCCGGTCGACCTTCGAGGCGCTGATCAAGGGCCTAAATGCCTTCGGCCAGCGCATCGACGAGTTCTACGCCTCTATCCAACGCCGCCGGCCAATTGAGGCGCTTGGCCAGAAATGCGGGATGGAGATAGTGGATGCGCACGGCTGCCACCACACTGGAAAGACCGGCGAATACCACTGCCATGGCCCCGCATATGTCGGTGTGGCTTCGGTCATCGATGGTGACACGATTGAAATTCACGGCCAGCATTTCCGCATTTCTGGCATCGACGCCCCCGAAGCGAAACAACTGTGCAACGACGTAAAGGGCAAGGCTTACCGCTCCGGTCAGTTGGCCGTGAATGCCCTTGCAGCCTTGATTGGCCCTCAGATCGTGTCCTGAGTGAAGGTGGACATTGACCGGTACAAGCGCATGGTTGCGACATGCTCGGTGGCTGGTGAGGATGTGGGGCGATACATGGTGGCCAATGGTTTGGCGGTCACCTACCGGAAATACTCAACCGCTTGTGTCTCCGACGAAAAGGCCGCACCTGCCAACGAGATCGGCATTTGGTCTGGGACCTTCGAGATGCCATGGGACTGGCGGAAGGCGCATTGACCCCTATCTGTGACAAAAACTGCTTTGTCTGTAAGAAGTAGGCCATGTTTTGTCACACCTCACCCTCACGTCACGGAAGTCACCTTGCCCTATGTCTCGATCACAGGACTACAGTTGAAATCGCCCTTCTTGGCCCCAGCCTTTTGGTGGCACGCCGTCCGGTCGATGCAGCAGGCCTATGCTGCCTCGGGATTGATCCGCGCCCAAGCCCGCAAGATCGGCGGGGTCCACCACACCCTGACCGTCTGGGATAGCGAGGCCTCGATGCGCGCCTATCTTGTCACCGGAGCGCATCTGGGGGCGATGAAGGCCTTCCACCGACTGGCCACGGGGCGCACCTTCGGCTTTGAGTGTGACATACCGCCCACATGGGAGCAGGTGCCTGAAATTTGGGCTGCCAAAGGCAGGATCGTGAAAGCCTGAAGCCATGCCATCGTGACACTTCTCGCCCCCACAAACCCAAATCTGTGGCAAAAACATGCGCGCTCCGTTTGCGCAGGCCTAGAAGTTTGCTATGTTATAACACATAACGGCCCTATCCCGCCGCCTCGCCAAACTTGAAGCCCGCCGCCCTGCACAGGGTCCTGCGCAGATGGTGGACGCCAATGACCTCGATCCTACGGTGCTGGCTCTGTGGCTGGCAGTGGACATTGACCAGATGACTCTCGCCCAGCTTGACATGCTGGAAGACAACTTGCGGAAGCTTTCCGCATAGATGGCAGATCTGCGGATGGCACCTTCACCGCCGGAAACACCGGACAGCCCAAGGGAGCGCGCAACACGACCACGCAGGCGGTTCCGGCGCTGCTGGAAGGAGAAGCCGAAGCATTGGGGCGAAAGGCTGTGGAGATGGCGCGGGCGTGGCGCTGCGGCTCTGCCTCGACCGGCTGGCACCGCCCCGCAAGGGCAGCCCCGTCCAGTTTCCGCTGCCCCCATGTCTGCCGCCCACGATGCCGCTGGGGCCGCTGGAGCCGCGCTGGAAGCGGTGTCTGTGCTGTGGGCGACCTGCGCCCCCAAAAGAGGGTGCGCAGGTAATGGGGCGGGTGGACAGCTATAGGCGAACGCTGGAAGTCACCGAGCTGGAAGCGCGGTTGGCCGTGTTAGAGGGTCAGCGGGGGTGATCTAGGCGCATGCGGCGAATGGGCTAGGCCGTCTCGGACGCAGGCACATATTATCCTGAGTTGGTAAGACTTGGGGCAACCTGCCCAGATCCGCACCCTTTCCAAAATGCACCCGAGAAGGCAACGATGACCACCCTCCCACTCCAAAATGGAGATGGCCGAAGGTATCTTGCTGAATCGACAGATCCTACAGCCCAAGACCAATCAGTAAACAACCGGCGACTGCCAGCAGCCCTGCATAATGCAACGGGGTGTGGCATCTCAATCTGATCCACTGGCCGAAACGATGTAGGCGACCTAAGGGTCGTTCGCGCGCCACCATCAGCCCGACAAGCGGCAGAAAGACGACCAAACTACCGATCAGTACAAACGTGATCAAAGCGGCCGCCTGATCCAAGGGAGGCGTGCCGGATTTAGCAATGAATGCCAGCAACGCCAAATAATCGACCGAGGGCAGTCCAACGCAGATGCCAACCAGTGCAGCCACCAACGGGGCGCTGTCTTTTCGAAGGATACGGCGCACCAGTTCGGCGAAACGGCGACCCAAGCTTGGTTTTGTACTCAGCGACAACCTATCAGCGGATGCCAAGCTTTTTCTTGGGCGCGTGTTTTTCCACCGCTGCAGTATGATCACTGATGAAACCAAAGCAATTATGCCAAGTGTAATCTGGATCCAGCCGGGGTCAAACCTACCAATGCCAAACGGGTCACGGTGGAACACAAAAAGAACCAGAAATCCGGCCGTCAAGCTAACTGTCACACTGCCAGCAAGGAAGGCCCAAAGCTGTAGCAACGGTTTGTCGCGGGCCAAAAGTAAAGGAACCAACCCGATCCGCGTTGGTTCGAAATTGACTGTAATAGCCAGCAGCAAGACAGTCATCCACATCTGTTGCAGCTTTCGAAGGGGCTTGCTTGATTGTGCAAACGGTTCAGCATCACGCGCGTTGGGCCGCACGCGCTTCGATCAGGTCAGCCGTGACCAAAACGCTTTGGCGCGGAGACGTCATCCAGCTTGCCGCCTCTCGCGCCCTGAACACACATGCGGGCTTTAGAACCGATTGCAAGTCTTCGCGCAGCGTGTCCGCAGTGATGCTGGACAAGCGACGTGAAGTGCCAACGCCCAGGCGCTTGACCTGTCTCGCCCAGACAGGCTGGTCAGCCCCGACCCAAAGCACCAATGTTGGCACACCGGAGCGAACACTGGCAGCCGTGGTTCCCGAGCCGCCATGATGGACAATGGCCCGGCAGTGCGGAAACACATCGGCATGCTTTACCGACGGAACCAACATGATGTCGTCGGCACAGGCGATGCCATCAATCGGCAGCGCACCCAGACATATCAGCGCGCGCAGGCCAAGTTCTTGGCATACTTGGGTTATAATCGGTAGAGACCGCTTGATGTGGTCGGCTGACATGCTGCCAAATCCGAAATAGACCGGCGGGCTGCCTTCTGCGATCCAGGACGCGACAGCGGCATCACCCGCAGTGGTCAACTCTAGGGTCAACGCGCCGACCAACGGTCTTTTTCCACCCCATTGCTCTTCTAGTCCGGGAAAAAATACCCTGTCATAGGCCTGAATTTCCAACGCCCCCCCATCGACGATCCGGCGGGCCGCCCGGATTTTTGAGACGGGCAGCCCGAGCGTGCAGCGCTGCGCATCATAGGCCGGCTTCAACAGACGCCAGTGTCCCCATTCCGCGATCGCCCAAAGCCAGTTCGCCCAACGTCGCGGAAACCGAACCGGCAGGATATGGGTGTTTGCCCTTGCGGGAAAATAATGCAGGGCAGCGAAAGGGATGCCCCTGGCCTCGGCGACGTTGGCGGCCACCTCTTGATAGGTTGTGCCAGTCAATATCAGGTCGGCATCTGCACTGACGCTTGTGAGCGTTTCGTTCATTTCGGCCCAGCCATCCATCAGGTACGCTCTTGCCTGCCGCAACACAGTGAACGGATTACGCAACGTCCACAGTTTGCGAAAAAGCTCAGCCTCCAATTGCTGCTGTGAATCCCGCCCGTAAGCCGCGACTGAAGGCAGTCCAGCCGACCGGGTGAAACCGACAAGATTGGGGGGCACAGCCATCGTCACGTAATGACCACGACCCTGTAATTCAAGGGCGAGGGCCGCTGCGGGTTCGACGTCGCCGCGTGTGCCGTGGACTGCAATGGCGAATTTCATTGGCAAGCTTTGTTGTTTAGGGTTTCAAGCGCAGGCAAGGTTCTCGGTGGGCACGTTCAGGCTTCGCTTTATTGCTATTAAATCGGACTGTATAGGTGATTGCCGACATTGATTAATATCACAATTTTACGCCCTGTGATGAATTGAAATACTCGGTTTCCCTTTTCCAAATCCCGTAGGTTTAGCAACACGACGCGAAAACCTCGGTGTTTGATTGCTGTCCGATTCTTGCCTTTCCGCGGATAGCGTTTTAACGTCGCCTTAAATCCATCGGAAAGGAGCGGAAACCGAGGACGTGTCGCCGAATGGATCGGTTTCGCTTACGCTGAAACGCAAAATGAATCGCGGCAACCTCGGCTCTAATCTTGGGCCAAGCGCCCGGATTTCTGGAAACTCGTGATCAATCTATGAACCTGCAAAAAGGCGCTGTTGATGGCGCAACACCGCTCCGAGACCTCTCCGCACTTTCGATAGATCGCAGCGCCGGATCGCAGCACAGCAAACAGCTGAGCCGCGCTCATCGGCGTCTGATTTTACTGTCAGTGCTGATGTGCCTTGCCGGCGCGATATGGCTGTGGCGACAAAGCGCGCCACTTGCGGTCGAAACCGCCGTCGTCTCCACGGTCTATCCCGCACAAGCGCTGACCCTGCTTAATGCGACAGGTTACGTCGTAGCGCAGCGCAGGGCGTCCGTGGCATCAAAGGCGACAGGCCGTCTTGAATGGCTGAGCGTGACAGAAGGGACCAAAGTGCGTAAAGGCGAGGTGATCGCCCGGCTTGAAAACCGCGACACACAGGCTATGCGCGATCTGGCAGCAGCCAATGTACTGGTTGCGAAGGCCAATCTTGGCATGGGGCGCGCGGATCTGGTGGAAGCGGAACTTGCGTTCACCCGTACCGATGTCCTCTCCGACAAGAAGCTTGTTAGCGCTGCAGACCATGACAGCGCCACAGCACTTCGTGGCAAGGCCTTGGCCGCAGTTGCGGGATACGAGGCGGCAGTTGCAGTCGCCGAGGCAAACCTCCGCGTGTCGGATGTCGCCCTTGATCAAACATTCATCCGTGCTCCCTTCGATGGTGTCGTGCTGACATTGAACGCCGGTGTGGGCGATACGATCACGCCGTTCTCGCAGGCTGTCGACACCAGGGGTGCGGTGGTCACGATCGCGGACATGGATACACTGGAAGTCGAGGCTGACGTGGCCGAGGCATCGTATCTGGCCATCCACGAAGGCCAGCCGGTTGAAATCCAGCTGGACGCTATTCCGGGGCAAAGATTCGAAGGTGTTGTTAGCCGGATGGTGCCGACGGTGGACCGTGCCAAAGCGTCTACACTTGTCAAGATCCGCTTTAGGCAACATGATCCGCGTATCCTTCCCGAGATGAGCGCGCGGGCAGCTTTTCTGGATCGGGGGCTGACCGAAGCAGAGCACAAGCCGATTCTCGCCGTGCCTGCTTCAGCCCTGTTCGAGGCGGAAGGTAAGCTGCAGGTTTTTGTGGTCGAGAATGGCAAGGCCAGGATGCGGCCCGTGAAACGTGGTGCCAAGATTGGTGACCAGATCGAAGTCCACGGCCTTGATCAGGGCACGCGCGTTGTCATCCGCCCACCGCAAGGACTGACCGACGGCCATGCGGTGAACGAGGAAGCAACGTGAGCATACTTCCCCGTACCGGAGCTGCGTCAGGGGCTGATGTCCTCATCGCACTGCGGCATGTAAGCAAAAGCTATCGACGTGGTGGTCAGATCATCCCCGTGGTTTCGGACATAACATTTGACATACGCCGGGCAGAGTTTCTGGCCCTGATGGGTCCATCAGGCTCGGGGAAGTCTACATTGCTTAACCTCATTGCCGGGATCGACACGCCGGATGGCGGATCGATCACGATGGGCGGCGCCGATATCACCCGCCTTCCAGAGGCCGAACTTGCAGACTGGCGTGCGGCGAACGTGGGATTTATCTTCCAGTTCTACAATCTGATGCCTGTGCTTACCGCGCTTGAAAATGTGGAGCTGCCTCTCACCCTCACAAGGCTGGGCCGGCGCGACCGCCGTGAACGCGCGTTGCTTGCGCTTGACCTCGTCGGCCTTAGTGATCGTGTTCGCCATTTCCCATCCGAGCTTTCGGGTGGGCAGCAGCAACGCGTCGCCATTGCGCGGGCAATCGTAACAGACCCGACAGTGCTGGTGGCCGACGAGCCTACCGGCGACCTCGACCGTCAGTCCGCAGAAGACGTTCTGGCCATCATGCAGCGGCTGAATCGCGAAATGGGCAAGACCATTGTGATGGTGACGCATGACCGCCGCGCGGCGGAGCACGCTCGCTCGATCATGCAGCTTGAAAAGGGTGAGCTGTCGCAGCGGGTGGAGTTACCCCATGACTGACTTCTACGCATGATGCAGTTCTTCAAGCTCGTCGCGCGTAATTCGCTGCGAAACCGGCTACGTTCGGCGCTTACGGTTGCCGGGATTGTCGCGGCGATCCTGGCTTTCGGTCTGCTTCAGACCATCGTCGAGGCGTGGTTCGCGGGCGTCGATGGCGCAGTGGCATCGCGTCTAATCACGCGGAACTCCATTTCGTTCAGTTCACCCTTGCCGCGTGCCTATGAAAAGCGCATCCGCGAGGTCGATGGGGTCCGGGACGTTACGTTCGTGACCTGGTTCGGCGGCATCTACAAGGATGCCAAGAATTTCTTTCCACAATACGCCGTCGACAGCGCGAGCTATTTTCGCATGTATCCCGAGAATGTCGTACCAGAGGATGTGTTGCGCGAATTTCAGCATGATCGCCGTGGCGCCATCATCGGGCGCAAGCTTGCCAACCGCTTCGGCCTGAAACCGGGCGACGTGGTGCAGCTAGAGGGAACAATCTATCCCGGCCCTTGGGAATTCGTGGTCAAGGGCATCTTCGATGGCCGCGATCCGAAGATCGACACGACCCAACTGTTCTTCCGCTGGGACTATCTGAACGAAACGCTCCGCATGCGTTCGAAAGCGCAAGCCGAACAGGTGGGTGTGTTCGTTGTGGACGTGGCCGACGTTAACCGGGTCGCGGAAGTAAGCGAAGCCATCGACCACACCTTCCGCAACTCTTTCGCCGAAACACGCACCGAGACAGAGCGCGCCTTCCAGATCGGCTTCATGAAGCAGACTGAATCGATCCTTATTTCCATCCGCGTTGTCTCTTTCGTGGTGATTTTTATAATCTTAAGTGTGATGGCGAACACGATGGCCATGACGGCACGTGAAAGACTGGCAGAATACGCCACACTCAAGGTTCTGGGCTTCGGACCGGGCTATGTTGCAAGTCTGATCCTTGCGGAGTCTGTCGTGCTTGCACTTGTTGGCGCTGCTGTCGCCATCTGGCTCACACCCCTTGTTGCCGCGCAGATCGCCGTGCTGACCAAGGCGCTTTTCCCGACTTTGGTCGTCAGCAAAGACACCGTTGCGTTGCAAGCTGTCGCGGCGCTGACTGTGGGCGTGCTTTCGGCGGTCTTTCCGATGTGGCGGGCATCCCGCGTCAACATCATCGAGGGCCTTCGGGCAGTGGGCTGATCATGCGTTTGCTACTTGCCTACAGCCTGCGGAACCTTCGCACACGCAAGATCACCACTGCGCTTACGGCGGGCGGTATGGCCCTTGTGCTGTTTGTCTTTGCAGCAGTGCTGATGCTTGACTCTGGGTTGAAGCAGACGTTGGTTTCAACTGGCGAAGACGCGAACGCTATCTTCGTGCGCCGCTCGGCAGAGGTCGAAATCCAAAGCATGGTTGATCGCAGACAGGCAGGCATCATCGAGAGCCAGCCCGAGGTGCTGCTTGGCTCCGATGGCGCGCCGGTCGTATCAAAGGAAGTGGTGGTATTGATCGCCTTGCCAAGGCAGGGGTCTGGTCAGACAAGCAACATCGTGACCCGCGGTGTTGGTGCGGCAGTTCTGACCCTGCGTCCAAAGATACACATAGCAAAGGGGCGCATGTTCCGTCCGGGGTCAAACGAGATCATGATCGGCGGCGCGCTTGTCGGGCGGTTTACTGGTCTTCAGGAGGGATCGACCCTCCGGTTTGCCCAGCGGGATTGGCAGGTGGTCGGGCAGTTCGACGCTGGCGGCAGTGGGTTTGACTCCGAGATTTGGGGGGACAACGCGCAGTTCATGCAGGCGTTCCGACGCGACGCCTACTCTTCGGTCGTGGTCCGCCTTGCGAGCCGCGCCGGTTTCAACTCTATCAAGGCACGTCTCGAGTCAGATCGCCGTCTTACCGTCGAAGCCAAGCGCGAGGGCGTTTTTTACGAAGAACAGTCGCGCCTGATGTCGGGGTTCATCCAGATCCTTGGTGTTACGCTTTCGGTTCTTTTCTCAGTCGGCGCCGTTATCGGTGCGACCATCACGATGTATGCGGCCGTCGCCAGCCGAAAGCGCGAGATCGGGGCTTTGCGGGCTCTTGGTTTCCGGCGCTCCAGTATCCTCGTCGCCTTTCTGGCCGAGGCTATGCTGCTCGGGATGGTCGGTTGGGTCGTCGGCCTGTCACTTGCCTCGCTGATGATGCTGGTAAAGGTTACGACTCTGAACTGGGCGTCGTTGTCCGAGCTTGCCTTCCGGTTTGTTCTGACACCTGGCATCGTTCTGCAATCCTTGTGTTTCGCAATCGTGATGGGGTTTCTTGGCGGCTTCCTTCCGGCGCTGCGTGCCTCGCGGATGAAAATCGTCGATGCGCTACGGGCTAATTGATCGCGCCCAACATGCCATCCTTGCGGCGAGCATCGCCCTTAGACCTGAACCGCCCCGGATTTACCGGAGGGCAAAACTCTCGGAGACTTGCCCGTTATGGAACAGACATCAAAGAGAAGACCTCGAAGTCGTATTCCCCTGAGTTTCGCGAGCGTGCGGTTCGGTTGGCGATGCAACACCGCGATGAGTATCAAAGCGAAGCTGTGGCACTGACGGCGATCGCGGGCAAATTGGGCTGCTCAAGATTGCAGGCCGCCCCCGCCGCATGGTCTGCGCCATCGGTCCGACCGTCTTGGCCCAGCCGAACGGCTCCTCGACCCTCTTGCGGCATATTTCTGCGAGACGGCGTAGGCGGGATGCCGGGTGATGCAGCAGGCTGGCCCGGATCAACCGCTCCGGCGCAATCGGCGGACGGCCGAAGTCGGCATAAACCGGCGCGAACTCAGCATCAAGGCTGACCAGCGAATAGTTGACGACCTGTCGGATCTTGCGCAGCGGATGCCGGGCCGGAATGCGCTCCTCAAGATCGACATAGCTGAACAGCGACCCGCTCGTCTCGTCCGATCTTCGCATCGTCTTCCCCCACCAAACCGCCCGGAATGTGAATCATTTTCCAGGTCCGACGCCCAGGGTGGATTTTTTCAGCAGCGTGTTAGACAACCGTCGCCGCAAGACCTATGTCGTCCAGCGCCGCGCGCACAACGGGAACCAGCGTGGCACGGGTCGTTGCGCGATCCGGTTGGTAGCCGGACACAGTGACGATTTGACGGTCGCCAATACGGTAGCTCACAATAAACAGTAGCCCTTCCAGCCGTTCCAGTGCGGATTTCGTATAGCGCTCCAGCGCAGAAAACTGAATAAGCTCACCTTTGCCAACCGGGTTGCCCAGTTCGGTGGGAAGTTTGCCTAACATGCTGCAACCCACGGGCAGGTCCGCCCCAAGCGCGTGCCATTCCATCTTGCGAACCAGCCACCGCGGCACATAAAGCACAAGTGGAGCAAGCATAGATATCCCGTCGCCATTGCGCAGAATATCAGCAAAGGCTCTCCTGACCTGCCGTTGCAACCCTGGCAGATCAGCGTGGCAAACCGTGGGGTCCACCACCACACTGGCTGGCTGCAACGCGTTGCCACGCCGATCTCCCGGTTGACGGTTACTGACCGGCAGCGCCAGTTTCACTTGTCCGGCGGCATCGACACGGCCTAATCGAAAGGCAAGCCTTGTTGCAAAAGCCAAAAGCAGAGTGTTGCTTGCAACGCCCCTATCCATTGCCAGTTGTTCGCAGAGTCCCGCGTCCATCCCCACGCACACCAGAGGAACCTCCACGACCGGATCGGATAAAGTATCTTCACGGTGCCGCAATGGCGGCACCGGCCGCAGCTTTCCGGGTTTGATCATGTGCACATTGCGCCAAAGTTCGTTCACGGCCCGCCATGCCGCAGGCAGGCTGTGCAAGCTTTGCGCACTGTCGCGCACCAACATCCAAGGAGACCATCGCCACGACCGCGCCGGAAGGCCATGGACAAGACCTTGGCCTGTGATTGCGCTGACAAGGGCCTGCACACAAGCTTGCCCGTCGGCAATGGTGTGCGACACCAGCATCGACAAGGCCGTGCCGCCACCATTCAGGGGCTGCACCACCAGCCGCCAACCGGGGCCGTGTTCGGGGTCGATAGGCAAATCGAACAAATCGCTTCGCGTCGCCTGCAGGGCCTCGATCGCAACTGGCGTCTCGCGCCACGTCACCGCCGGCGGCACGGGACTGGCCACCCAGCGGTGCCGCCCCCAAGGCAAAGCCGAACGCTGCACGACGCGCCCAAGCAAGCCCTGTGCGATGCGCCGGGCAAATTGCAATACCGCGGCCCTTTCGAGCGGGTGCGGATAAATCCAGGTAAGATGAAGCGTTGGCTGGCGCCCAAGCGCACGCAGGCCCAAGAATGATCCTTGGTCCGCATAGCACAAAACGTTGCCTAAATCGACCTCGGGTTCGATTGCGCCGCTGCGCCGCACGCGCTTTTTTTCCGCCGATCGAACGCTCATGCCTCCGTCCCTTCACATTGCTGCCGCGCGATGTAGCAACCGCCGCCTGCTAAACACCGCTGCCGCAGGACGAAACCAAGCATCATCAGCGTTGTTTGCGGATCAATTAGACGCTTTGTTTGCCATTTAAATCTGCCTCTATGCTTCTGAAACAGACAAAGGCTGCGATTTCCCCCGCTTGCAGTTTCCCCATTCACACTGGGATTCCTGCCAAGTCAGACTTACGATTTGGCCAAATTTCGCGTCGCGCAGAAAAGATAAAACAGATCGAAATACGACTTAAATATTCAAGCACATATTCTTATAGAATTAGTATAAGACGTATTACGATCAAAACAGCTTGCCAAGCCGAACGAACGTTGCGCAAGAATGCGTCATGGCGAAAATTTTACCACAGGTAGAGACGTGATTGAAACTGCAGCTGTCGGAAAACGCCGCATCCTGCGTGTCAATTCCATGCCCTTGAAGGAACGTCGCGATCCACCCAATCGCTGCGGGGTAACCGCTTTGAACAGACGTCAACGGCTCAAGGAACAAGCCGATGGCTGATTTGTGCATGAAGCACGACGGCGTAGCTGATTTTGGCAAGGCGACCATCTGGCTTCCATCCAAGGCGACCGTGGAACAGGCGCGAGTCGCCCCTGTTTCCGACCTGCCGCCAAGCTACGAACAGGCGCAGCATCTTAGCGCCTTTCGCGCCTACGCACACCGCAACGAAGAGATGGCGCGGCTGATCATCGTCGAATGGGAAGAGCCCGGCCAATGCGACCTGCAAGTCATGACCCAGGTCGTGACCGACCATCTGCGCAGGCATGACACATACCACAGTTGGTTCGAGGATCGCGGCGACGCGCTTGTGCGGCACGTGCTGTCAGACCCGAAATCCATCCAGATGGAACCTACGCCCTTGGGCGAGATGGGCTTGGATGATTGGCGGAATCAAGCTATGGCGACCCCGGCACCATTCGAATGGGATTGCTTCCGTTTCGGCATCCTGCAGCGTGAAACTGGCTTCACCTGCTTCGCCTGCATTGACCATCTGCATGCGGATATGTCCGTCGTCCCACTATTGCTGCAAGAGGTGCACGCAGCCTATCGCGCCCTTACCGACGGCGCGTTGCCGCTGCGGATCGCCTCTGCGGCGCGCTATATGGATTACTGCACCAATCAACGCCTGCGGACCGCCAAAATGACGCTTGCCGATCCCGGCGTTGCGGAATGGGTTGCGTTCCTTCAGCGCAATCGGGGCCGAATGCCAGCTTTTCCACTTGCCTTGGGTCTGCTGGAAGATCGTTGCTTAGCCGATTACGTGACGCTTGATATCCTTGATCACACTGGGGCGGCGGCCTTCGCATACGCCTGCGAAGCCTCGGGCGCGCGCATGCTGGGCGGTTTGCTCGCCTGCGCGGCGCTGACCGAACGTGCACTCGCCGGCAACGGGCGCTACAGCGTCGTCACGCCTGCATCGACACGGAAATCGCCGCAGGCGTTCCGGATGGCGGGCTGGTGCATGGGCGTGGTTCCAATCGATTTCGACGTCGACGCGCAGGCGTTCCCAACGCTTGCGGCCACCGCGCAGCGCATATTCGAAGAACGGCTGCCGCTTGCCGACACTCCGATCGAGCGGGTGCTGGAGTTGGCGGCCGACTTGCCGACGATCCGCCCTGTTGCGACGGGCGGCGTGATGCTCTCTTATACCGATGCTGACCGTCTTCCCTCCAATCCGCACCTCGCACGGGTCTGGCAACAGGTGAACGGGCGGACCTATGTAAACCGGGGCATGGCGGCACAGGTTGCGATCTGGTTCGTTCGGACGCAACGCGGTCTAAGCTTGATGGCGTCATACCCTGCAAATGAAATAGCCCGCACTTCAATGACAAACTATGTTGAGATGTTTCAAAACATTTGCCGTCAGGTCGCCGGTGCATCGACGCCCGCCCGCGTTGGCCGCCGCTGAACGCGATGCCATTTCCAAAGCACAGGTTTCGGCAACCGCCTTCCTTTCTGTCCTTTATGGACCAGGCGCTTCACTTGGGGCATACTGCAGCCGGGCATCAGGCCGTCATCCAAGTCGCTTGGCGGTATCATCGACCCGTCGATCTGGGCGCACTGGAAAAGTTCCGCGACAATCTTGCACATGGCCGTTTGGCCCGTCTCATCCGCCCGGCGCTGTTGCCGTTTGGGCGACACCAATGGGTAGTCGCCCCGCCTGCACTGTCGGCCATAGCGGCCACAGCGCCACTTGACCCGGCGCGGCTGCAAACATGGCTGGACGCACAGGTAGAGCTCCCACTGGATCCTGAGCACGGGCCGGCCTGGACGTTGACGGCCCAACACCTTACCAACGGCGATACAATCGTCTCGCTCGTCGTATCCCATTGCATTGCAGACGGAACTTCGGTTGCGCTTGCCGTGGCCGAAGCCGTCGCTGCTAATCCAGTGTTGCCAGCCTATCCCGCGATCTCAGCGCAACACTCGGTCGCGGATATCGTTTCCGAACTTTGGCGCACAGTGCAGGATCTGCCCGTGACGTTCCGTGCTCTCGCCCGCGCGGCGCGGATGTTTCGCTTCCCGCGTTTAACGTCAAGCCGTGCGGTTTCAAAGAAACTGCTAAAGACCACGCCTGACCGCACAATCGCATTTGCCTCGATCCCGCTGCGCATTCCTACTACCGTGTGGGATGCAAAGGCCAAAAATCTTGGGGCGAACCGGCTCACGCTGCTGGCCGCCATTACGACCGCCTTTGCTTCCGCCCTTGGCCGGGTGCGCGACGGCGACGTGACGATGTTAATTCCGGTCAACTTGCGGCAAGGGCAGTCGGACGCAGCGGGAAACTGCGTCTCGCTAGCCTCGCTCAAGATGTCGGTCGATGCGCCCGATAGGCGCTTGACAGAACTTCAGCGACGTCTGCGGAGCACATTGCTTCGGACAAGGAAAGAAACCGATCCGATAGATATGCTGCTGCCGCTAGTGCCTTTCGTGCCCTCATCTGTCGTAGAAAGGGCGGGCCATCTGGCTTTTGCCGCGCTGTCAGAATTGCCTGTCACATGTTCGTATTTAGGGAAATTGCCTCAGGAGATTCTTAGGATTGACGGCGCCGATGCGGACGAAGTTTGTTTTCGTGGCACCGACCGTCAGGTTTCACTGGAAGCGATCGAAGCGCGTCAGGGGGTGGCGACCCTCTTTGGCGGCGTGGTCTCAGATCATATGCACCTGAATTTCGTAGCGTATCAGCCCGGCGTTGTTACCCAAAGCCGCCACCTTCACATGCTGGTCGAACAGATTCTGGCCCAGTATGGCCTCTCCGGCGAATTCTTCGATGCCTGAAAAACCGGCGTCCCGCACAGCTGCGCATATGCGCCACCGGCTCGCTTGGGTTGATCAAGTGGCCTTCGAGCTATTCCGGGCCACGGGCAGGGCACAGTTGATGCAGTGCATCTGGCTTTACGACCGTGAGGTGAACCTCGCTGCACTGAATGAAATGAACGAACGGCTGGCTGCTTTGCCATTCAACCGCCTTATTGCGCCATCGGTCCTGCGGTTGGGCCGGCCCCGTTGGGTAAAGCCGAATGGCCCGCACCAGACACTCACACAAGACCACAAGCCGCTGCAACGATCCGAATTGATGCAATGGGCCAACCAGCAGGCGCGCCAGACCATTGACCCCACCACGGGTCCGGCATGGCACCTGGACATGCAGCGCTTCGACGATGGTACCACCGCCGTAAGTATTCTGGGTTCGCATTTGGTGATCGACGGCATCGGTGCGCTGCGCGCCATCGAAGCGGCTGCAACCCGAACACAGCTTGCTAACCCCTATTTGCCGCAGGGCGCGCGTGGCTTGCTGGCCGGATGCATATCGGATTTCCTGCAAGTCGTATCAGACACGCCGCGCACGGTTGCCGCACTTGCCGCGATTGCCCGCAAGATCCCGGTCAGATCCTTGGTGCGGCGAAGGGCGCCGCAAATGCCCCTCGCCGCCGCGCCTGCTGACCCGGCAACGGTCGTAAATCTTCCCTCTCTAGCCGTGACCATCAACTTTCAGGCATGGGATGCCTGCGCCCGTCGGCTTGGCGGCCGTCCAAACACCTTGCTCCCGGGTTTTGTGGCAACTTTGGCCATGCACATGGGCCGCCGCCGGGTTTCCGATGGTGCAGTTAGCCTGCTTGTCCCCATCGATAGACGGCGCGGGCTTGAGGACGAGCGCGCACTTGCAATCGATTTTCGCACGATGACTGTCGCACCAGAGCGCCTTTGCACCGACCTGCGGCCTTTGAATAAGCTACACATGGCGATGCTTCGCAGCGCACGCGACAGCGATGAGTCCACCCAGACGTCACTTCTGCCTGCCGTCGCCTGGATGCCGCGTGGCATCACCACAGCGATGGTAAACAACTTCTTTTCCTATGCCGAAGATTTGCCGGTCAGCTGTTCGAACCTTGGTACGCTTTCAGATGGGCTCGCGCAGATTGACGGTGCACCTTGCGCCCGCCTGCTGATGCGCGCCGTGGATGTAAACGTATTGCGCCGCGACCTTCAACGCTCGCACGGACATTTAGTGGTTGTAGCCTCTCACTATGCCAACGCTGTGTCCCTTTGCATCGAAGCCTGTCAGCTTGAACCCGCGCTCACCACAACTGATGCGCTGCGTCAGGCAACCTCGCGCACCATGGCAGACTTCGGCCTCGACGGCGTCATCGACTGTTGAATGTCGGATGTCATCGGCGAAGCAATAGTCGGCCATTAGCACCCACTGTACGGTCAAGAGGGAATATGCCCCAGTCCGGGTGCGCTCGGATTGTCCTTGCAAGTCGAACGCCCAGTCTTACGCTGTCACAACAGCCGCAAGGGTCATAAGGCGCATTCTTGAAAGTCTTTGGCGTGAATGGCAAGTTTCATGGGAAGTTAGTGCGCAGTTGCGCGCGCCTCATGCCGATGGCGAGGGCTATATCGTTAAAGAACGATAAGGTTGCTTCTGTTCGGACAAAGATCTTGCGCCCGGCATGCGGGAACTGCCCAACAGAATGGCAAATTCTTGAAACAAATTTAAAACATAGCCGAAACATTCGGCCTATCAGATCAGGGCACTTGACGTAGCGGTTTTCTCGGAACACCCTTGGTGCAAATACGGCTCAACGCCGAGCGGCAATCAGGCCCGACCCGAAATCTTCGCACTTGGAGGATTTTCGGGCGGGTTTTTTTTATTTGAGGCTCCATGAAACGCAGCGTGCCAGTTGGAATTCTTTATTCGCGCAGCGGCAGCTATGCCCGCATCAGCGATGCCTGCCGAAAGGGCGCGCTGAATGCCATCGAAGAGATCAACGCCGATCCGGCCCGTTCAATCCGTTTTGAGGCCATCGAACGCGATCCGGCAGGAAATGTGGATAGCTACGGCCCGCTTTGCGAAGAGATTTTGCGTGATACGCCTGCGCGTCATATCATCGGCTGCGTGACGTCTTGGAGCCGCAAAGAGGTCATCCCGACGCTTGAGAAATCGGGGGGCACGCTTTGGTATACAGTGCCCTATGAGGGCTATGAGGCCTCGGATCATGTTGTCTATTTGCATGCCTGCCCAAATCAACATCTTTTACCGCTGCTGGAATGGACTTTTCCGACGTACGGGCGGCGCGGCTATCTGACGGGCAGCAACTATATCTGGGGCTGGGAGATCAACCGCCTGGCGCGTGAGACCCTTCACGCTGTCGGAGGCGAAGTGCTGGGCGAGCGCTATTTGCCAATCGGATCAGTGGACATCGGTCGTATGATCGAAGAAATCCGCGCCACAGAGCCTGACTTTATCCTGAACTCGCTGATCGGCCCCTCGTCTTATGCGTTCTTGAAGGCCTATGCGGCTTTGGGGGCTGATGACCCGCGGTTCAGTCCCGATCACTGCCCTGTCCTGTCGTGCAATCTGACGGAATGTGAGCTGGACGATATTGGGGCGGCGTCTGAGGGGCTGATCGCGGCGGGGCCCTATTTCCATGATGGCGCGCAGGCCTTTGTCAGCAGCCACGAGGCTGCGGCCAACGCCGCCGTCTATACCTTGGCAAATCTGCTGGAGGGCGCGGAAGAGAACAGCCGCCTGCACATTGCGGCTTTGCTGCAAACTCCGGCGGGGCTGCAAAGCCGCATTGATGCCAAGACGCATCACATGCCGCAACCTGTGTTGATTGCGCAGGTGCGGAATGGCGCGTTCAGGGTGGTGCATTCCGGCGGGCTGGTGGCGGGCGACCCCTATCTGTCGCAACCTGTGCCCAATGCGATGCGCCGCTTGCGAGTGGTGTCGTGATGCGGGGGGGCAGGATCGTTGATCTGGGCGGCGCGCATGCCATCATCCTGCACCGCCCTCATGCCGCCGTTTCGGCGCTGAGCCGCCAATTGCTTGCGGTGGGATTACGGGTCAGCACGCAATGGCCGGTGCTTGAGGCCGATGCACTTGCCGCGGATTTCGTATTTTTCGACGCCGATATGGGCTTTGACGAGCAGTTTCCCTGGCAAAAGGCGCAGGCGCCAATGCCATTGATAGCGCTGATTGGCACCGAGGCACCGGGGCGGATTGAATGGGCGTTGTCCACGGGGGCGACGGCGCAGATATTGAAGCCGGTGGGTGACAGTGGCGTCTACAGCGCGCTATTGATCGCGCGTAATGCCTTTGAGGCGCGGCGCGCTTTGTCGGCCGAGGTGGCCGATCTGCGCCAGAAAATCGGCGAGCGGCAGACCGTGGTGCGCGCGGTGGTGATGCTGATTGAACAGACCGGGTCAGAGGCCGCCGCCTATAGCGCGCTGCGAAGCGAAGCCATGGATGCCCGGATCAGCATCGAAGAGGCTGCAGGCCGGGTGCTGTTGCGTGGATCGCAGCCAAGCGCGCGCAAACCGAAAGGGGGGGCCGCATGAGCGATGCCGCAGCCATTCGGGGCGCAAGCAGCGCATTTCGGCGCCTATTGCGGCGCAAGCTGGCTCTGCTTGGCTTGGCGCTTGTTGTGATCATTGTCGGGGCGGCCATTCTTGCGCCATTGATTGCGCCTTTTGATCCGTTCGAGCAGCATTTCGACGGCCTGACTCTGGTGGGCGAACCGCTGCCGCCCGGCGCCCCCTATCTGCTTGGCACCGATCTTTTGGGCCGCGATCTGCTCAGTCGGTTGCTTTACGGCGCGCGCACCTCGCTGATCATCGGGGTGATGGCCAATGGTATCGCGCTGATCATCGGCACAATGATCGGGCTCACGGCGGGGTATTTTCAAGGCTGGCTCGGCGCGATCCTGATGCGGTTTACCGATTTGATGATGGCCTTTCCGGCGCTTTTGCTGGCGATCTGCCTTGCTGCGATCTTTCAGCCTTCGATCTGGATCGTCGCCTTTGTGATAGCGCTGGTGAACTGGGTGCAGACGGCGCGGGTGATCTATACCGAGACCTCGGCGCTTGCCGCGCGCGATTTCATCGCCGCCGAGCGGACCCTAGGCGCAAGCACGCCGCGCATTCTGTTCCGCCACATCCTGCCGCATCTGATGCCGCTGATCATCGTCTGGGGCACTTTGGGGATTTCGACGACCGTGCTGCTGGAGGCGACGCTGTCTTATCTGGGGGTCGGGGTTCAGCCGCCGACGCCAAGCTGGGGCAATATCATCTTTGAAAACCAGACCTATTTCCAGTCGGCCCCTTGGCTCGTGTTCATTCCCGGCTTTGCCATTCTGGTTCTGGCGCTTGCCTTCAACCTTGTTGGTGACGCCCTGCGCGACGTTCTGGACCCAACCCTGCGAGGATCCGACTGATGGCTGCGCTTATTTTCCGTCGTCTGATCCAATCGGCGCTGATCCTGCTGGGGGTATCCTTCATCACCTTCTTTTTGCTCTATGTGCTGCCTGCCGATCCGGTGCGCCAAATTGCGGGGCGGTCGGCCACGCCGCAAACGGTGGCGAATATCCGCGAGCAACTGGGCTTGGATCAGCCCTTTGTCGTGCAATACACGCGCTATCTGG
This sequence comes from Pseudorhodobacter sp., assembly GCA_024641255.1. GTDB lineage: Bacteria > Pseudomonadota > Alphaproteobacteria > Rhodobacterales > Rhodobacteraceae > Cypionkella. Next base: position 5,070 of record JAHEDL010000143.1, on the reverse strand, counting down.
CCGGGCTGTTTCACGGTGATATGGGGCGCAGTTATTTGCAAAAGACCGATGTGACCACGCTGATCATGGCGCGGTTGCCGGCCTCGCTTTTGCTGATGGCGGCGGGGATTGCTGCCGAACTGCTGATCGGGCTGAGCATGGGCGTGATCGCCGCGATCTGGCGCGGGCGGGCGGTGGACAACAGCTTGATGATGACCTCGTTCATCACCGTTTCGGCGCCGCAGTTCGTGGTGGCTTTGCTGTTGCTCTATGTCTTTGCTGTCAAGCTTGGCTGGTTTCCCATCGGCGGCTACGGTACGCCCGCCCATCTTGTGCTACCTGCCCTGACCTTGGGCATTCTTGGGTCGGGCTGGTATGCACGGATCATGCGATCCAGCATGATAGAGGTGTTGCGCGCCGATTTCATCCGCACCGCCCGCGCCAAGGGCCTTGCCCGCAGCCGTGTCATTCTGCGCCACGCTCTGCCCAATGCCATCCTTCCAGTGATCGCGATGATCGGCATCGACATCGGCATTTTTATGGGCGGCATCGTGGTGGTCGAGGGCGTGTTTGGCTGGCCCGGCATCGGCCAGCTTGCATGGCAGGCGATCCAGCGCATCGACATTCCTATCATCATGGGGGTCACGCTGGTCTCGGCCTGCGCCATCGTTCTGGGCAATCTGTTGGCCGACCTTGTGGTCCCTCTGATCGACCCCCGTATCCGAATTCGCTGACAGCAAACCATCAACAGGAGAGAAAGCTATGAAAAAACTGCTCGTATCTACTGCGCTTATCGCAGCCCTCGCACTGCCCGCCTTTGCGCAAGAGGCATTGGACCCGGACGCCAAATCAGGCGGCGGGATCGTCATCACCTATAAGGACGATGTGGCTACACTTGACCCTGCGATTGGCTATGACTGGCAAAACTGGTCGATGATCAAATCGCTGTTCGACGGGCTGATGGATTATACCCCCGGCACCACCGAACTGCGCCCCGGTCTTGCGGAAAGCTATGACGTTTCGGCCGATGGCATGACCTTTACCTTCCACCTGCGCCAAGGCGTCAAATTCCACAATGGTCGCGAGATGACGGCGGATGACGTGAAATATTCGCTCGACCGCGTGACCTCGCCGGCCACCCAATCCCCCGGTGCGGGTTTCTTCGGCGCGATTGCTGGCTATGACGCGATGGCGGATGGCTCTGCGACCTCGCTTGCCGGAGTGACGGTAATTGACCCTGCAACAGTTGAAATCAAACTGTCGCGCCCCGACGCGACTTTCTTGCATGTCATGGCGCTGAATTTCGCCTCTGTCGTGCCGAAAGAGGCGGTCGAGGCGGCCAATGGCGATTTCGGCAAGATGCCCGTCGGCACTGGCGCGTTCAAACTCGCCGAATGGACCATCGGCCAGAAGCTGGTTTTTGCAAAAAACCCCGACTACTGGCGTGCGGGTCTGCCCTATCTGGATACGGTGACCTTTGAAGTTGGCCAGGAACCCGTCGTGGCGCTGCTGCGGCTGCAAAACGGCGAAGTCGATGTCCCCGGCGACGGCATCCCGCCTGCGAAATTCCAAGAGGTAATGGGCGATCCCGCACAGGCAGCTATGGTGGTTGAAGGCGGTCAGTTGCAAACCGGCTATATCACACTGAACGTCAAAACCCCGCCTTTCGACAATGTCGAGGTCCGCCGCGCCATCAACATGGCGATCAACAAGGACCGCATTGTCCAGATCATCAACGGCCGCGCCGTGCCGGCCAATCAGCCGCTGCCGCCGTCGATGCCGGGCTACACCACGGATCATGCCGGTTATGCCTTCAATCCCGATGAGGCCAAGAAGATGCTGGCCGAGGCCGGCCTGCCCGATGGCTTTGAGACCGAGCTTTATGTGATGAACACCGACCCGAACCCGCGGATTGCCCAAGCGATCCAGCAGGATCTGGCGGCTATTGGCGTCAAGGCGTCGATCCAGTCCATTGCGCAGGCTAATGTGATCGAGGCAGGTGGTGCTGGCACCGCGCCGATGATCTGGTCGGGTGGCATGGCCTGGATCGCGGATTTCCCCGATCCGTCGAACTTCTACGGCCCGATCCTTGGCTGCTCGGGTGCGGTGGATGGCGGTTGGAACTGGTCCAAGTTCTGCGATCCGGCGATTGATGCCGAAGCAACAGCCGCTGACAGCATGATTGACCCCGCCGCACCGGAACGCATGAAGATGTGGTCCGATGTCTACATGAAAGTGATGGAGCAAGCGCCTTGGGTGCCGGTGTTCAACGAGCAACGCTACACCATGAAATCCGCGCGTATGGGCGGGGCGGACAACCTCTATGTCGATCCGGTGTCGATCCCGGTGAACTACGACTACGTTTACGTCAAGGAGTAAACCAGATGTGCAAGGCTTGTGATTATACGATCCACGGCGCGCAACATCATTTCGGCTGGGACAATTCATTTGCCCCAGCCGAACGGGTGGAGCCGGGCCAGACGATCAAGTTTCACTGCCACGACAGTTCGGCGGGCCAGCTTGGCCCGTCGTCCACCGTGGCCGATGTGGCGACGCTTGATTTCGGCAAGATCAATCCGGTGTCAGGGCCGATCTGGGTCGAGGGGGCCGAGCCGGGTGATGCGTTGAAAGTCACGCTCGACAGTTTTGCGCCGCAAACCCAAGGCGGCAAAGGTTGGGGCTGGACCGCGAATATTCCGGGTTTTGGCCTGCTTGCCGATCAGTTCACCGACCCCGCGCTGCATGTCTGGTCCTATGATCCGGACCTGATGGCGCCTTCGATGTTCGGCAAAGAGGCGCGGGTGCCTTTGAAGCCGTTTGCGGGCACGATCGGCAATGCCTTGGCGGAAAATGGTCTGCATTCAATCGTGCCGCCACGGCGCGCCGGTGGTAATCTGGACATCCGTGATCTGTCAGCGGGCACCACACTTTATCTGCCGGTCGAGGTTGCGGGCGCTTTGTTCAGCGTGGGCGACACCCATGCGGCGCAGGGGGACGGCGAGGTCTGCGGCACGGCGATTGAAAGCCCGATGGATGTGATCCTGACACTTGATCTGGTAAAAGGCGCCAACCTGAAAACTCCGCGCTTTACCACGCCGGGGCCTGTGACGCGGCACTTGGACGCTAAGGGCTATGAGGTCACCACCGGCATCGGGCCGGACCTGATGACCGCAAGCCGCGATGCCGTGGCGAGCATGGTCGATTTCCTCTGTGCAACACGCGGCATGGCTGCGGTGGACGCCTATATGCTGGTCAGCACGTGCGGCGATCTGCGTATTTCGGAGATCGTCGATATGCCAAACTGGGTGGTCAGCTTCTATTTCCCTCGGTGCGTTTTCGAATGACCAAGGATGCGAACCATCGTTCCGAGACCCCCGTGGCCTCGGAAGAGTCCGTGGTGCTGTCGTTGCGCGATTTGACTGTCTCGGTTCGCAACCAAAGCGGGCTGGTGCCGTTGATCAACGACATCAGCTTTGATCTGCGGCGCGGCGAGACCTTGGCCATCGCGGGCGAGAGCGGGTCTGGAAAATCGATCACGTCGCTGGCGATCATGGGCCTGCTGCCGCCGCCAGCGGTCAGGATTACCTCTGGCAGTATCAGTTTGGGCGGCCTGCCGCTTTCGTCGCTCTCCGAGGCCGAGATGCGCCAGATCCGCGGCAACCGCGTCGCGATGATTTTTCAAGAACCGATGACCTCACTCAACCCGATGATGAGCATCGGCGCGCAACTGATCGAGGCGATCCGCGCCCACGCCCCGCTGTCGCAGCACCAGGCCCGCGCCGAGGCGCTTGCGGCGCTGAAAGCTGTGCGCATGTCCGATCCCGCGCGCCGGATGGGCCAATATCCGCACGAGCTTTCGGGCGGTATGCGTCAGCGTGTGATGATTGCCATGGCGCTTGCTCTCAAACCCGAGGTTCTGATTGCCGACGAGCCGACGACGGCGCTGGATGTCACCGTGCAGCGCGAGGTTTTGGAATTGCTGCGCGATTTGCAGGCCGAGCACGGCACCGCGATTTTGCTGATCACCCACGACATGGGTGTGGTTGCAGAGATGGCCGACCGGGTCGTGATCATGCGCAGCGGGCGGGTGGTTGAAACCGGAGCGGTGCGGCAGATTTTTGCAGCCCCCGCGCAAAGCTATACGCGCGATTTGCTCGCCGCAGTGCCGCGTATGGGGCAGGGCGGCAGTGCCAAGCCGCGCCCCGAAACCCCTGTTGTTGCCGATCTGCGCGAAGTCAAGGTTGGCTTTGACATCCGCGGCGGCGTGCTGAACCGCGTCACCCACCGCGTCCATGCGGTCGAGGGCGTCAGCTTTGACATCCGCGCCGGTGAGACGTTTTCGCTGGTGGGCGAGTCGGGATGCGGCAAATCAACCATTGCGCGCGCCATTGTCGGGCTGGTGCCGCATGAGGGCCAGATCAGCATCGCGGGCCAAATGGTGGGCACCATGACAGCCGCCATGCGCCGCCGCCTCAGCACCGCCGCCCAGATCGTGTTTCAAGATCCGATGTCCTCGCTCGATCCACGGATGACCGTGGGCGATCAGATCGCGGAGCCGCTGTTGATCCATGGTGATGAAGACACCGAAAGCCGCCGCGCCCGCGCCTCGGACCTGATGCACAAGGTCGGTCTGACCGCAGCGCAGCTCGACAATTATCCGCATGAATTTTCGGGCGGTCAAAGGCAGCGCATTTGCATCGCGCGTGCCTTGGCACTTACGCCCAAACTTCTTGTGGCCGACGAAAGCGTGGCTGCGCTTGACGTGTCCGTTCAGGCGCGGGTGCTGGCGCTGCTGCAAAGCCTGAAAGACGAATTCGGCATTGCGATGCTGTTCATCAGCCACGATATGGCGGTCGTCGAGAATATCTCGGACAGGGTCGGCGTGATGTACCGTGGCCAGATCGTGGAAATGGGCAGCCGCGCGCAGGTTTTCGGTAATCCGCAACATGCCTACACGCGTCGCCTGATGGATGCCGTGCCGGTGCCCGATCCGACACGGCAGCGCAGCACAACTGCGCGCCCAACGGATGAGATCATAAGCCCAGTTTATAGAAAAGGCACCGTCTTGATCCGCAATAAGCTGATTGAAGT
>JAHEDL010000223.1 GCA_024641255.1 Pseudorhodobacter sp. | reverse complement strand
CAGCAGAATTGCCACAAAGGCGACATGGCCAGCCAAAATCTGCCATTCGGGGTTGATCACCGCGCCAAACGCTTGGGCGACACCAATCACGATGCCCCCGGCAAGGGTGCCCCACAGGCTGCCAAGCCCGCCAATGATCACCGCCTCAAAGGCGTAAAGCAGGCGGGCGGGGCCGATTGACGGGTCGAAGTTGGCGCGGGTGCCAAGATAAAGCGCGGCGATGGTTGCCACGACCATGGCAATACCGGTGGCCATGGCGAACACGCTTTGCGGGCGGATGCCCATCAACTGTGCGGTGGTGGCATCATCAGAGGTGGCGCGGAAGGCGCGACCAAGCGCGGTGCGATAGAACAACTGGTTCAGCGCAAAGATCACCGCCACCGCAGAGATCAACGTCAGCAGCGGCATCACCCCGACAGAGATCGGGCCGAAGGCCAGCGATTTTGCCTCGATCGCACCAGCCGTCAGCTTTTGGCTATCGGCGCTGAAGCTTTGCAACAGGCTGTTCTGGATCACCACCGACAGCCCAAACGTGACCAGCAGCGGCGGCAGAATATCGTCGCCCAGCACCCGATTCAGCACATAGGTTTGCAGCACCCAGCCCACGACAAACATCAGCGGCGCGGCGATCAACACAGCCACAAACGGATGCAGGCCAAGCAGGTTCATCACGCCAAGGATCAGATAGGCCGCCATCACGATCATGTCGCCATGTGCCAGATTGACCAACCGCATGATGCCGAAAACCAGGCTGAGCCCCGCCGCGAACAGCGCGTAAAGCCCGCCCAGCAGAATGCCCTGCACCAGAGTATCAAGCAGGTTCATGGGGTCACTCCGAAATAGGCATCGTGAATAGCAGCGCGCGTTAGGGTTGCGGGGGTGCCGGTGAGGGTGACGCGGCCTTCCATCATGCAGTAGACACGGTCGGCGATTTTCAACGCCTGACCGATGTCTTGTTCAACTACGATGATCGACGTCCCCGACGCTTTGATCTTCGGCACGGCGGCGTAAATGTCACGGATGACCACCGGCGCAAGGCCAAGGCTGATTTCATCACAAAGCAGAACGCGCGGGTTTGACATCAGCGCACGACCGATGGCGACCATTTGTTGCTGCCCGCCCGAAAGGGCCGTGCCGGGGTTATGGCGACGTTCTTGCAGGATGGGGAACAGCGCATAGATGGTTTCAAGGTTCCACACCCCATTGCCCTTGCGGGTATGCGCGCCGATCAGAAGGTTTTCTTCAACCGACAGCGATGGAAACAGCTTGCGCCCCTCTGGCACCATCGCGATGCCTTGCTGCAAAACATCGGGCGCGGCCAAGCGGGTCACGGTCTTGCCATCCAGATCAATCTGCCCCTTTGGCCGCACAATACCGGTGATGGCGCGCATCAGCGTGGTTTTACCTGCCCCGTTCGCCCCGATGATCGCCACGGTTTCACCTGCGTCCAGATGCAGATCAACGCCGAATAGCGCCTGAAAATCCCCGTAATTTGCGGTAAGGCCACGAATATCCAGCAAGGCGGTCATGCTTCGATTCCCAGATAGATCTCGCGCACTTCTTTGGCGGCCATCACCTGATCTGGCGCGCCAATCATCAGCATCTTGCCAAAGTTAAGCACCATAAGGCGGGTCACGACTGAATTCAGCGCGTGCAGCACATGTTCAATCCAGATGATCGCGGTGCCTTCCGCGTGGATCTGGCGAATGGTGGCAACCAGTTCGTGGCATTCGCCTTCGGTCAAGCCACCGGCGATCTCATCAAGCAAGATCAGCCGCGGTTTGGTCGCCATAGCGCGGGCCAATTCCAGACGTTTGCGCTGCAACAGCGGCAGGCCGCCCGACTTCTTTTCGGCATGGGTGGCAAGTCCGGTGCGGTGCAGAATCTCCATGCAATGCGCAGGCGCATCTTGTGCCGAAATGGCGCCCCCAAACCGCGCAGCAACCAACAGGTTTTCGTAGACGGTCAAATTGCCGAACGGCTGCGGAATTTGAAAAGACCGACCAATGCCCGCAGCGCAGCGCTGCATCGCTGTTTGATTGGTAATGTCATTGCCATCCAGCAAAACCCGGCCCTGATCGGGGCGGACGTTGCCGGTGATCAGGTTGAACAGCGTTGATTTGCCCGCGCCATTCGGGCCGATGATGCCCAAAGCCTCGCCAGCGGCCAGATCAAAGCTGACGGTGTCTGTCACCTTAAGCGCGCCGAAAGACTTCGACACCGATTGCAAAGATAAGATCGGCATGGCCGCCTCGAATTGGGTGCGCCCCGGCACAATCGCGCGCCGGGGCCAAAGGATTTACGACAGGGTTTCCAGCGTGCCGCCCAACGGAATTTCCGGGGCGTTGCCGTTTTCAACGATCACCAGATCAAAGCTGCCATCGTCCTTGCGACGCCACTGACCACCGACAAGCGGCGTTTTGGCGATGTTCTTGCGCGCAAACTCCGGCACATTGTCTTGGCCCCAAGCCACTTTGCCGACGACCGTATCAAGGTTGGTCGCGCCGATTGCGGCAGCCAAAGCTTCGGTGTCGGTCGGATCTTCGCAGCGTTTGATCGCATCAACCGCAACTTCGAACAGCGCGTGTACAAAGCCCGCCGGCATGGTCCATTGCCGCCCCGCCGCCTGTTCGAATTCAGCCGAAAGTTCGCCCGCGCTTTGACCGGTCAGCGACGATTTGAACGGATGGTTCGGCGACCACCAGACTTCGCAGGTCAGGTTGTGGCCAAGCTCGCCCAAAGCGGCCACGCTTTCGGGGAACAGCAATGCCTTGGCAACCGAAACCAGTTTCGGATTGTAGCCCTGCTGCTTGGCTTGGGTCCAGAAGGTGGTGAAATCAGGCGGAATTGGAATGCCCGTCATGATTTCACAATTGGCAGCCTTGAAAGCGTTGATCTGGGCGCTGAAATCGTCGGTCAGATTTTGGTAGCGCCCCGGATCGGTCAGGGCATAGCCCGCCTTGGCCAGAACAGGCGGCATCCCGACATCAGACGCCCACGCATTGCCATCGCCATCGTTGGGCCACAGCGCACCAACCGATTTGTTGGTTTCGACCGAATTCCACATATTCATGAAGACCGAAACGTTATCTTCAAGCCCCCAGAAGAAGTGGTAGACATAATCAAACGCCTGCCAGCTTGCCGGATCGCCAGGGTTGCCCTGTTGGCCAATGAACCACGGCTGCCACGGCGCAACCGTTGAAATCACAGGAATTTCTTCTTGTTCGGCAACCGAACAAACCGGGTTGGTGGTTTCGGGGGTCGATGCCACAAGGATCAGGTTGACCTCGTCGCGGCTGATCAGTTCCTTGGCAACCTCGGCAGCACGGTTCGGGTTTGACTGGCTGTCTTTCACAATGACTTCGGCATCAAGGCCAAGGGCGGCGGCCGAATCCAGAAACTTTTTGACCATGAAGTCGTCGGCCGCGGAGAATGCAGAAAGCGGCCCAGACTGCGGGCTGACGTAGCCGATCTTGATTTTGGTGCCAGCCGCAAAAGCGGGTTTTGCCAACCCAGTCATCGTGCTGGCGGCGGCCAAAGCGGCGCCGGATTTCAGAAGTGTCCGTCTGGTGAACATTGCGTTTCCTCCCTGATGCTCTGTTCGTGGTTGTGATCGACCTGCCGGCAGCCCGCCTTTGGCGGCGCAATGCCCCCTCCTCCGAACGGGCAATGGGCTGCACGCAACACTCGATCCTCCTTAACGGGTGCAGGCGTGCGTGCAGCCTAGGCTGTCAAGAATGGCAAGATGATCACTTCGCACGGTGATTATATTGCCTTGCGTTATGTTATGCTGAAACCGGCTGCGTCAGATGCAGACGGCTCATCACCTCGTCAAACCTGCGGCGCAAATCTTCGGCAGTGGCAGCAGTGGCAGCGACATAGAAGTCAGGGCGCAGCAGCACATAGGTTGCACCGATGCCGTTCAGCCACTTGGCATAGGTGCCATTGGCGTCAACCGCATCAGCGCCGCTGCCCGCCGCACCAACGCGCACGCTTTGCCCGCCAAGGAAGGCCAGCGCCGCGTTTTGTTCGGCGGTCAGCGCCTTGGCCGGATCGGCATCAAGCCCCAGCACCATCCAGCCAAAGCCCACCGCCTGATCAAAGCGATCCCGCTTGCCCTTTGCCTCGACCACGCCTTGCACCGAAAGTTCGCCTGCATGGGCGGTATCGGCGCACCAAGCGCCTGGGCCAAGCTGGCACAGGTCGGTCGGCACCGGGGAGAAATTGCGTGCGGCCAGGTCGGCCTTCATGCTGCGATCGCGGTCGGCGGCAACCTTGGGATCAGAGATGCAGATGATCTTGCCCAGATCCTGACTGAAATTGATGTAGTGCTTGGCGTGTTCGATGCGTTCGCTGGTGTAGCTTTCCAGCACATCGACGCCAACCTTGCCGTCCAGAATGGCGTTCAACCGCCAACCCAAAGCAAAAGCGTCGCGCAGGCCCGCGCACATGCCCTCACCGGCAAAGGGCGGCATCAGGTGGGCGGCGTCGCCCCCAATAGCGCAACGCCCCTTGTGCCAAACCTTGGCCCAGCGTGCCTGAAACCGATAAACCGCGCTGCGTTCCAACTCGGCGTTCTCCGGGGTCAATCCCCAAGGCGCCAGCAGGTTCCATGCGTTTTCCGGCTTGGCGATGTCTTCGGCGCTTTCATGCGGCAGCACCATATACTCCCACCGCCGCCGCGCCGGGCCACCCGCAACCGGGCCGGGGCCGCCGGGAACGATGGTCGTCGGGCGCTTTGGGTCGCACAACTGCCACTGCGCTGGGTCTTCGGGGCGCGAGGCAACATAATCAAAGTGCGGGATCATATCGAGGATGAGCCAGTCGAAGAAATAGCCCTTGTCTTCGTTTTCAATCCCCAACGCCTGACGCACCATCGAATTCGCGCCGTCGGCACCCACGACAAATTTCGTACGGATGCTGCGAGTTTCGGTCGAGGCGGCGTCTTCTTGCAAATTGCGGCGCAGGGTCAGCGTGGCGCTATCCGCGTCTTGCACCAGATCGGTGCCGTCAAAGCCGCGGATGGTGGTAATGTTGGGGTATTGCGCCGCAATGCCGCGCAGACGGCCTTCAAGTTGCGGCTGGTTAAACCAGTAACGCACCCGCCAACCCGAAGCCGACTGGCTTTGCCAATCAACGATCTGCAAATTTTCGCGGTTGGCGTCTTTCCAGTAGTACAGCTCGTCATGGAAATTGATTGACGGATCATTTTCTGAATCAATGCCAAGCACCGCCAGAATGCGCGCAATTTCGTGGTCATAGGTCACAGCGCGGGGGCGATCATAGGCTTCGGTCCACCGTTCGATCAGCGTCACCTTTTTGCCTTGCCGCCCCAACAGGATGGCAAGGAAGGTGCCAACTGGCCCACCCCCAACAATGGCAACATCGGCGTCAAAGCCACTTCCGGCAGCCGTTTTCGTGGTCATGCTGAAACCCTCCCCTTGCGCGACAAGGCCCCTCCAGACCAGCCGCCACCCCCATTCATGTCGGCAAGGCAGCATGTCGAAGGCTGTCTTTTCCGAAGTGTGTTTGATGTAGGTCACATATGAACATTCGTCAAGTTTGGCGATAAGCCATTATTGAGCATCACTCCAAGACTTATGAAATGACTCAATATATTGTTCTTTATATGTTTTATGAAAAGAGCAGCGTCGCTTTAACCGCGTCCCCGCGATTCGAAAGCAGGATTTGGCAGAAAAAATTTAAATCAGCCCAATATTGCGAACCGTTCATTTCTGAATTGATTCACTTGAAGCCGCCTTATTGCTGACGTAAAGCTTGGAAAATTTCTGACTGAAAGCCGCCAAGATGTCCTCTGACCCCAGCGAAGGCCGTGTCGCCCGACGCCAGCGCCGCAACCGCGAAGCGCTTATTCAGGCCGCGCGCGAGGTGATGAGCGAAAAAGGCGTAGACGGCGCGACGATGCTTGAAATCGCCGAACTGGCCGATGTTGGCGCGGGCACTGTTTATAACTACTTCAAATCAAAGGATGAACTTGCCATCGCCGTGCTAGAGGAAATGATGCACGACTTGGCGCTGCGGATCGAAAAGGTCACCAACACTTTCACCGACCCCGCGCAGGTTTATGCCTATGGCATCCGCATGGTGCTGGAAACCGCAACGCAAGATGTGCGGTGGCGGCAGCTATTGAACCGGTCAGAAGTGTTGGCAGACGCCACCTTTCGGCGGATGGGCCCCTTTGCCATTCGGGATTTGCAGACCGCAACGGCCGCCGGGCGGTTTCAGGCCCGCGACCCGGAATTGCTGTGGCGCTTGGCGACCCATGCGATTGTGGGTGTCAGTCTAGCGATCACCACCGGGTTGCTGCCAGCCAGCGTTATTGACGAAACCGTGGTCAGCCTGCT
>JAHEDL010000205.1 GCA_024641255.1 Pseudorhodobacter sp. | reverse complement strand
GCCACAGCGCGGCTGCTGGAAAGTCTGGGACACCATGTCGAACCGGGTCGACCAACCGCCGATGTGGCGATGATGATGCGCGCCTGGACCGATATTGTGGCGGTGGGCACGGCGTTAAGCATCAAGAAGGCGTTGCAGGGCCGCGCGCTTGACGCCGATCTGGTCGAACCGGTCAGCCGCAGCGCTGTGGCCCATACCGCCAGCCTTGCCCCGACCCGCTACCTAGAGGCGGTGGGGGAAATTCATAGCTTTGGCCGCCAGATGGCGCAGTATTTTGCCGATGGCCCCGACATTTTGCTGTCGGCCACTTTGGCCGAACCGCCCGCCAAGATTGGCCGCTTTGACCATTCGCGCGCCGATTACATCGATTACCGCGTCGGGCCGGATGGTGTGTTTGCCTATTCGCCATTTTGCGCGGTGTTCAACGCCAGCGGCCAACCCGCCGCATCGTTGCCTTTGGGCATGTCGGCCAGCGGATTGCCAATCGGGGTTCACCTTGCCGCAGCCTTTGGCGCCGATGAAGAGCTGATCGCGCTTTGTGCCGAAATCGAAGCGGCAGCACCTTGGCACCAACGCCGCCCCACCATGGCTTAGCACGCGCCAAACCCTTGCATAGGCTTGGCCGTTGTAATTAATCGCACTTCTGCCCATCCGACGGGCATCTGCACAACCTATGCGAAACCAGACCCGACTTTCGCGTCGGGAATGGAAGTTTCTGTTGCACAGGCAGGCTGCGGCTGTCCAATATGATCAAAACCAAAGGGAGCGAGTCACCTTGACCCAAGTTAACGCCGTCGAGGCCCGCAATGTCGTGAAAGCTTTCGGGCAAGGCGACAACACTGTCCGCGCGCTGAATGATGTGTCTGTCGAAATCCGTAAGGGCGAATTCTTTACGCTGCTTGGGCCTTCGGGCTGCGGCAAGACCACGCTGCTGCGCCTGATTGCCGGCTTTGAGATGCCCACCTCTGGCACCATTTTGCTGGAAGGGGCCGACATCACCTATCTGCCGCCAAACAAACGGCCCGTGAACACCGTGTTCCAAAGCTATGCGCTGTTTCCGCACCTGTCGGTGGCGCAAAATGTGGGCTTTGGTCTGCAGATGCAGGGCCGCCCCAAGAAAGAAGTCGACGAAACCGTGGCACGGATGCTGGCCTTGGTGAAGCTGGAGCCGATGGCGAACCGCAAAACCTCGCAGCTTTCGGGCGGACAACAACAGCGGGTGGCGTTGGCGCGCGCACTGGCGCCGAAACCGAAGGTGTTGTTGCTGGACGAACCGCTGTCGGCGCTGGACCTGAAGCTGCGCAAGGAAATGCAGATCGAACTGAAACGGCTGCAAACCGAAACCGGGATCACCTTTGTTTTTGTGACCCATGATCAGGAAGAAGCCCTGACCATGTCGGACCGCATTGGCGTGATGTCGGCGGGCAAGCTGCAGCAAGTTGGCGCGCCGAAAGACATCTACACCCGCCCGGTGAACCGCTTTGTGGCGTCATTCATTGGCGAAACCAACTTCCTCAGCGCCACCGCAGAATCGGGGGCCGCGCGGCTTGGCACCGGCGATCTGGTTGAACTGCCCGGCCTGACCGGCAGCGGCAGCGTCACCGTAACGGTACGCCCCGAACAGGTGCGGCTGGTTGATCCGGCCGAAGCGGGCGCGATTGCCGCAACCGTCAAGACGCTGGTGTATTTCGGCACCGACACCCACTGCCACCTTGCGCTGAAGGACGGCACCGAAGTGGTGGCACGTCTGCAAAGCCCCGCCACCGGCGAGGCCGGTCTGGCACAAGGCCAAAGCGTGGGTCTGCGCTTTGCCGCCGGTGCCGCCCAGATCGTGGAGGATTAAGATGAGCGCTGCGGAAACCGCACAAGACAAAGCCTCGGCCCGCAACGGCTGGCTGTTGTCAACGCCGGCGCTGATCATCCTGACGCTGTTTGCGGTCGGCCCCTTGCTGATTGTGCTGGTCTATTCGTTTCTGGTGCCGGGCAAATACGGCAACATCGAATGGGCGTTCAGCCTGGAGGGCTGGCGCGGAATTTTGTTCACCAAGGACATCTTTACTGAACAATATCAACTGGCTGACGCCAACGTCACCATCTTTTGGCGGTCGATCAAACTGTCGCTGCTGACCACGATCCTGACCTTTGCGGTGGGCTTTCCGACCGCGTGGTTCATTGCCACCCGCCCACCAAAGGCGCGTGCGCTGTGGCTGTTTCTGATCACCATTCCGTTCTGGACCAACCTGCTGATCCGCACCTATGCGATCAACGAAGTGATCCGCAACGAAGGCCTGCTGAACACGCTGCTGCTGAACCTTGGACTGATCAACGAGCCGATCCAGATCCTTTACACCGATACGGCGGTGTTCATCGGCATGGCCTATGTTTACCTGCCGCTGATGGTGCTGCCGCTGTTTGCCGCGATTGACCGGTTTGACATGCGGCTGCTGGAGGCAGGCTATGACCTTTATGCCAGCCGTTGGAACGTGCTGCGCCGGATCATCCTGCCAATCACCAAGCCGGGGATCATCGCCGGGTCGATTCTGGTGTTTGTGCCGTCTTTGGGGGCTTACGTCACACCGCGCGTGCTGGGCGGCGGCAAGCAGATGATGATCGGCAACTTTATCGAATTGCAGTTCGGTCAGGGCCGCAACTGGCCCTTGGGGTCGGCGCTGTCGCTGATGCTGCTGATCATCGTGACCGGCGCCTTGCTGATTTATGTGCGCTACGCAAACGGAGACTCCCGCCATGGCTGATCGCAGCTTTTCTGTCGCGAAACTGCCGGGTTTCACTGCGACCGCCATCATCGTGTTCGCTGCCCTGTATCTGCCGATCTTCACGCTGGTCGGCTATTCGTTCAACGCCAACCAGTCGGTGGCGGTTTGGGGCGGGTTTTCGCTGGATTGGTATGCCAAGGCTTGGGCCAACACCCAAGTCAAGGATGCCACGGTGTTGTCACTGATCATCGCGGTGACGGCGGCGGTGATTGCAACCGCCGTTGCCACGCTGGCCGCGCTTGGCACCACCCGGCGCAAGAAGTTCCGTGGCGAGACGTTCATCTATGTGATGATCAACCAGCCGCTGATGGTGCCCGAAATCGTCACCGCTGTGACGCTGCTGATCTTCTTTGGCATCATCAAACAGGCCACGGGTATTCAGGGCATCGGCTATGTGATTCTGGCGCATGCGGCGTTCTGTATTCCCTTTGCCTATCTGCCGATCCGCGCGCGTCTGGAAGGTATGGATCTTTCGTTGGAAACCGCGGCGACCGATCTTTACGCCAGTTCGTGGCAGACCTTTCGCTTTGTCACCCTGCCCTTGCTGCTGCCGGGGGTGATCGCGGGCGCGATGTTGGCGTTTGTGATTTCTCTGGATGACGTGGTGATCACCGAATTCGTCAAATCTGGCGGGCAAGACACTTTGCCCACCTATATGCTGGGCCAGATGCGGCGCCAGATGACGCCCGAAATCAACGCCGTTTCCACCATGTTGCTGGTGCTGACGGTTGTGCTGTTGACCGCGTTCTTCTTCCTGACCCGCAAAAACGACCAATAATCCAACAAGGAGCCCTCCTCATATGAAAAAGCCGCTTCTCGCCGTGGCACTTCTGCTGTCTTCGACGTCGCTTGCCGCCGCCGAAGGCCAGTTGAACCTGTTCAACTGGGGCGACTACACCTCGCCGCAGTTGTTGGAAAAGTTTGAAAAGGAAACCGGCATTCATGTGACGGTGACCGACTATGACAGCAACGACACCGCATTGGCAAAAGTGTCGGCAGGCGGGGCCGGGTTTGACCTTGTGGTGCCATCGGCGCATTTCGTGCAGATTTATGTTGAAAAGGGCCTGATCCAGAAGCTGGACCTGACCCGGCTGCCGCATCACGGCAATATCGCCCCCGAATGGATGGATGTGCCGTGGGACAAGGGCCGCGAATACACTATTCCGTGGCAGTGGGGGTCGACCGGCATTTCGGTGGATACGTCGGTCTACAAAGGCGACCCGAACACCTCAGAGCTGTTCCTGAACCCGCCGGACGAATTGAAAGGCAAGATCAACGTCGTTCCCGAAATGAACGAAGTTGTCGGTCTGGCGGTGATGTGGGCGGGTGGCGAGCCTTGCACCGAGGACGTTGAAGTGCTGAAGAAAGCCCGCGACGCGCTGCTGAACGGCAAGCAATACTGGGCCTCGATGGACTATGGCACCACCGAACATATGGCCAATGGCGACTGGTCGGCGTCGGTGAACTGGTCGGGCGAAAGCTTCCGGTCGCGGCTGAAGAACCCCAACGTGGTTTATGGCTACCCGAAGGAAGGCTATCCGGTCTGGATGGATTCGGTCGCGCTGTTGTCTGACGCCAAGAACGTCGACGAAGCCTATAAGTTCCTTGATTTCATCATGTTGCCGGAAAACGCCGCACTGATTTCGGAATTCGCGCGCTATCCGAACGGCATTTCCGGGTCGATCCCCTTCATGCCCAAAGACATGCAGACCGCGCCCGAAGTGGTGATTCCGGCCGAATTCGCCAGCAAGGGGCATTTCATGCCGACCTGTTCGGGCAAGGCGCTGGATTACATGACTGCAATCTGGACCGAACTGCAAAAATAACGCCGGATCGGCCCCGGTGCATGCGCCGGGGCCAAACCTGCGATGGATAAGAATAGAAAAATCAGGGAGATACATTATGAAGAAACTGCTTACCGCGACCGCGCTGCTGCTGGCCGGCACCTCGCTTGCCTCGGCCGAAGGGTCGCTGCAGCTTTATAACTGGGGCAACTACACCTCGCCCGAGCTGCTGGCCAAGTTTGAAAAAGACACCGGCATCAAGGTGACCGTCACCGATTTTGACAGCAACGATACCGCGCTTGCCAAGATTGAAGCCGGCGCTTCGGGCTTTGATCTGGTGGTGCCGTCGGCCGGTTTCGTCAAGATCTATGCCGACAAGGGCCTGATCCAGAAGCTGGACCTGACCCGCCTGCCCAACCACAAGAACATCGCGCCGGAATGGATGGATGTTGAGTGGGACAAGGGCCGCGAATGGTCGGTGCCGTGGCAGTGGGGGTCGACCGGTGTGTCGGTGAACACCAAGGTTTACACCGGCGATATCAACACCTCGGCGATCTTCATGGACCCGCCGGCAGAGCTGCAAGGCAAGCTGAACGTGATCCCGGAAATGGGCGACGTGATGGCGCTGGCAACGCTGTATGAAGGCGGCGAGGTTTGCTCGGAAGACCCCGAAGTGATGAAGAAGGTGCGCGACGCGCTGGTCGCGGCCAAGCCGAAGTGGATGTCGATGGACTATTCCACCGTCGAAAAGATGGGCAACAACGACTATGCGGCCACGGTGGACTGGAACGGTTCTGCCATGCGCGCACGTCTGGCCAACCCGGACGTGGCCTATGGCTACCCCAAAGAAGGCTACGGGCTGTGGATGGACAACGTGGTGCTGCTGAGCGACGCCAAGAACGCCGACAACGCCTATATTTTCCTTGATTACATCATGCAGCCGGAAAACGCCGCGATGCTGTCGGCCTTTGCGCGCTATGCCAACGGCATTTCCGGGTCGGATGCGTTCATGCCGGAAGACATGAAAACCGCGCCGGAAATCGTGACTCCGGCAGAGTTCAAGGACAAGGGCCATTTCGTGACGGTGTGTTCGGGCAAGGCGCTGGAATATCAGACCGCGATCTGGACCGAGCTGCAGAAGTAAGCCGATGCGGCTGGTTGACGTGATCTGAATGAAAAGCGGGGCCCGACGGCCCCGCTTTGTTGCGTTTAGCTGACGCGCGCCGGGGCGCTGCCCCGGACCCAGGGATATTTCGGCCAAGAGGATGAGCATGGAGCTTTACCAACGCACGGCTTCGGATTTGGCGCGGATGATTGCGGCGAAGGCGGTGTCGCCATCAGAGGTGATGGCGGCGCATCTGGCGCGGATTGCTACGGTGAATGGCGCGGTGAATGCGGTGATTTCGCTGCGCGATGCGGATGTGCTGATGGCCGAGGCGCTGGCGGCGGATGATGCCCAGCCGCAGGGGTGGCTGCATGGCTTGCCACTGGCGGTGAAGGACTTATGCGCCACCAAAGGGCTGCGCACCACCTATGGGTCGCCGCTGTTTTCCGATTTTGTGCCCGCCAAGGATGATCTTTTGGCGGCACGGATGCGGGCTGCGGGGGCGATTTTTATTGGCAAGACCAACACGCCGGAATGGGGCCATGGCAGCCATTCGTTCAATCCGCTGCATGGCGTGACCCGCAACCCCTATGATTTGGCGGTGACGGCGGGCGGCTCTTCGGGTGGGGCGGCGGCGGGATTGGCGGCGCGGATGCTGCCGGTGGCAGACGGGTCTGACATGATGGGGTCGCTGCGCAATCCGGCGGCGTTTTGCAATG